>CAYUFZ010000215.1:1268-5125 GCA_964444025.1 uncultured Emticicia sp. | reverse complement strand
GAGAGAATTGGAAAACAGAAAGCGAGCTGATGCTGAACAATTGAGGGCAAAAGATGAGCGAGATACCCCAAAAATCCTAAATTTATTTGCTTATACAGGTGGGGCTTCCTTGGCGGCAAAGGCGGCAGGAGCAGATGTTACTCATGTAGATTCCGTCAAACAGGTTATTTCTTGGGCAAGGGAAAATATGGAGGCAAGTAATTTGAAAGATATTCGTTGGGTGGTGGAAGATGCTTTGAAATTTGTAAAAAGAGAAGTAAAGCGTGGAAAGAAATATCATGGAATAATCTTAGACCCTCCGGCATACGGACGAGGCCCTGAAGGTGAAAAGTGGGTTTTGGAAGAGGGTTTGAATGAATTAATCAAAAATTGCTTGTTGTTGTTGGATGAAAATAATCACTTTTTGATATTAAATCTATATTCGATGGGTTTTTCGGCTGTGATTGCAGAAACCATTATTCGACAAAATTTCAGGGAGGTTCAGTCTTCCGAAATGGGGGAGTTGGTTCTGATGGATGGTTTTCAGAAAAAATTACCCTTGGGAGTTTTTTATCGTTTTTCAAATATTTAGGCTTAAATTCGATATAAATTCCACTTTCATTCAATTTATTCAAATAATTTTATGGAGTATTAAAAAAAACATTTTATTTGTTTGAAAAAATTCTGAATTTTGCAAAAAAACCAAAGTATTCATAAGAGTCTAAGGGAATAAAATAACCGATAAGCTCACTTGTATAAATCTAATGCGTAAATTATATAGTTGTATCTATTTATTGTTGGTATCGATTATCTTGTTGTCTTGTGGACAAGATACACGTGTTCGTTCAAAGATTCCTCCTGTGCCATTTCAGACTGATAGTATCCAAAATGCGTCTGCTTTGGAGGCTCTCATGGGGGCAATCAGAAGTAATCCTAGTGTGGCAGAAAACTATTACAAGCGAGCAGTGGTTTTTCATCGAATGGGCGAGTTGAAACGTGCCTTAGACGATATTAACAGAGCGGATAAATTGAAGCAAAATACTGGAAAATATATGTATTTGAAGGCTTTAATTTTGCGAGACCAAGGGGCTATTTCGGATGCTTTTAGAGCGGCTCAGACGGCTGAAATTCTGAACATCGAAACCCCAGAATTATATTTACTCTTGGGAGATTTGTACCAAAGAGAAAAAGATTATTTGATGTCGAAAAGGTATATTGCCAAAGCATTAGAGATTTCGCCAAAAGAAGGAGAAGCATTCTATTATTTGGGTACTTTGGCGGCTCGAAGAGGGGATACTGCCACGGCTATTGTACAAATGAATCAAGCCATTCGCCTAAAACCTTCGCTACAAGTGGCATATTTTACGTTGCCTCATATTTTGTCTAATCGGAATTTATATGATTCTGCATTGGTAATTAATCGAAAGGGGCTGAAGTATTTTCCTAAAAATCCTGATTTATATGTTGCAAGAGGTCAAATTTTTAGTAAAATCAATGGATTGGATAGTGCGATGAAAAGCTTTGAAAAGGCTTTCAATTTGGATGAGGAGCGTGTCGAATTACTCACCAATTCGGCAGAAATCTATCGAAAACGTAAATACTATACTAAAGCATTGCAATATTATCAAAAAGTGTTGGATGCTAAACCTGAATTAAAACGTATCCGCTACTCGATGGCTTTGATATATGAAGAGATGAAGGCATTTACGAAGGCGGAGGAGTATTTGAAAGAGGAAGTGAAAGAGAATCCAGATGATACGGAGGTCATTATGGCACTGAATAGAGTTGCTAGCCGTTTGAATTCTTTGTCGAATATCGGGCCAGTTCGTGAAATGTTGCCAGTACCTGTGCCAACCAAACGTAAAATAACGAGCCCTTCGAATAGCAGACGCAAGGTTTCGGTGGTGCAGGATGAACAACCCAAACGAGATACGGCAAGAGTAAGGGTGCAAATTATTGCCCCTAAACGTAGAATTAATTTGAATATTGACTCTACAAGAAGATTGAAGTTTTAAGAATTGATTTAAGATTTATTGACGAATAAAATGGTTAAAATTACATTACCTGATGGAAGTGAAAGGGAATATCAAAAAGGTATTTCATCGATGGAGATAGCTTTGTCTATCAGCGAGGGATTGGCAAGAAATGTTTTGGCGGCAAAGGTCAATGGTAAAGTACAAGATGCAAATTTGCCGATTATGGAAAATGCGTCGATACAATTACTAACTTGGAATGACACCGATGGGAAATCTACCTTTTGGCATTCATCGGCACATTTAATGGCGGTAGCGTTGGAAGCATTGTATCCTAAAGTCAAATTTTGGGTAGGACCACCATTGGAAAATGGCTTTTATTATGATGTAGATACGAATGGTGAAAGCATTTCTCAAGAGGATTTTAAGAAAATTGAGGAAAAAATGCTTGAGTTGGCTCGTCAAAAAAATGATTATGTACGAATACCAATGTCTAAATCAGAGGCAATCGACTATTTTACGGAGAAGGGTGATGAGTATAAATTGGATTTACTCTCAAACTTAGAAGATGGAAGTATTACATTTTATCGTCAAGGGAATTTTACTGATTTATGCAGGGGGCCACATATTCCGAACACGGGATTTATCAAGGCTGCCAAAATTATGAATGTAGCGGGAGCTTATTTCAAAGGTGACCAAAACAATAAAATGCTTACTCGTATCTATGGGATTACTTTTCCTAAGCAAAAAGAATTGGATGAATATGTCCACTTGCTGGAAGAAGCCAAAAAACGAGACCATCGCAAATTAGGTCAAGAGCTTGATTTGTTTACTTTTTCTGAGAAAGTTGGAAAAGGTTTGCCTTTGTGGTTGCCAAAAGGGGCTATGTTGAGAGAAAGGTTGGAGAGTTTTCTTCGTAAAGCTCAGGTAAGAGCGGGCTATCAGCAAGTCGTAACCCCACATATTGGAAGTAAACAATTGTATTTGACTTCGGGGCATTGGGAAAAATATGGTAAAGATTCTTTTCAGCCGATTAATACACCCGAAGAAGGAGAAGAGTTTTTATTAAAACCAATGAATTGTCCACATCACTGTGAGATATATGCTTCTCGTCCGAGAAGTTATCGAGATTTGCCTTTGCGTTTGGCTGAATTTGGTACAGTTTACAGATATGAACAAAGTGGAGAATTGCATGGTCTGACACGTGTGCGGGGGTTTACGCAAGACGATGCCCATATATTCTGTACTGATGATCAGGTAGAAGATGAGTTTAAGAAGGTAATAGACCTTGTTTTGTATGTATTCAAATCATTGGGTTTTGAAGATTTTTCTGCACAGGTTTCTTTGAGAGACCCAGAGAATAAAACCAAATATTTTGGCTCTGATGAAGCTTGGGATAAAGCTGAAAATGCCATTCGTAGGGCAGCGGCTGAAAAAGGACTCAAAACTATCGAAGAGTTAGGAGAAGCAGCATTTTATGGACCAAAGCTTGATTTCATGGTCAAGGATGCTTTGGGAAGAAAATGGCAGTTGGGAACTATTCAGGTGGATTACCAATTACCTACTCGTTTCAATTTGGAATATATTGGTTCGGATAATCAAAAACATCGTCCAGTGATGATTCACCGAGCGCCTTTTGGTTCGATGGAACGTTTTGTTGCTATTTTGATAGAGAATACTGGAGGGAATTTTCCATTATGGCTTTCTCCGGATCAAATTGCCATATTGCCTATTTCGGAAAAATATCAAGATTATGCCAATGAGGTCTTCTTGACTTTACAAGAGCAGGATATTCGGGGATATGTGGACCATAGAGACGAGAAAATTGGTAGAAAAATTCGTGATGCAGAAGTCAATAAATTACCATTGATGCTGATTGTTGGGGAAAAAGAAGCAGAAGAGGGG
>CAYUFZ010000215.1:0-1258 GCA_964444025.1 uncultured Emticicia sp. | reverse complement strand
GGGGAAAGTTTCTGTCAGAAGAAAAGGGGAAGGGGATTTGGGTTCAATGACAATTGAAGAGTTTGTGGGCTATGCTAAAGCAGAGATTAACAAAAATATCCCTCAATTCCGTTAATTTTAAAGAAAATATAAAGATTTTGTAATAAAATGTTTGAAAGTTTCTTGTTTTAATTAAAATTTTAGTATTTTCGTGAATAAACTTATTTTGAAACCTTAAAATCGTTAAATGGCACAACAACCATTAAATCGTTCCAATTTTAAAAGACCCTTACAAAAGGAAGAAGAACATCGTATCAACCAAAGAATCCGAGCGACTCAAGTGCGTTTGGTTGGTGATAACATTGAGCAGGGAGTGTTTGATTTGGCTCAGGCATTAGCTATGGCTCAAGAGCAAAGTTTGGATTTGGTAGAAATTGTACCGACTGCCACGCCTCCTGTTTGCCGAATTATCGATTATTCGAAATTCAAGTACGAACAGAAAAAGAAACAGAAGGAAATCAAAGCAAAAGCTGCCAAAACTGTGGTAAAGGAGATTCGTTTTGGTCCTCAAACAGATGACCATGATTTCGAATTCAAATTGAAGCATGCCATTGGATTTTTGAAAGAAAATGCCAAAGTGAAAGCTTACGTGCATTTTGTCGGAAGACAAATCGTGTTTAAAGAACAGGGTGCTGAAATTTTAAGACGATTTATAGCAGGATTAGAGGAATATGGTAAGCCTGAAGGAGAATTGAAATTAGAAGGTAAGAGAATGTTGGTTTTCATTGCTCCAAAGCCTAAGAAATGATAAATTTCTGATATTTCAAGAAAGCGATACAAATATTTTGTATCGCTTTCTTGCTTTTATAATCGCTTTATCTCTCTTCTAATTGGGGCTACTTTTACGAAAAAATAAAAGTTTTTCCACAAAAATATGTCATTTTTAATGCAAGCTGTAAAATGAAAATAGTACCAAAAGTACCGCAAGAAACGATATTACTATTCCGTTGATTATCAGCATCAACATAGCCTTGCTATGGGCAACGATTCGCTTTTCGCCATACATCTTTCTGTGCGAATGGGCATACAAATAATTGAAATAAAGAAAAAATAAGAGTGTAAGAAGGTCTGAAATACTTTCCAAATGTAGCAAATCCAAAAAATAATCTAAGATACTGAAAGTTAGAATTAACAACATCATGGAAGAAAATAAATGAAAAGTATAAATTCCATGATCAAAATACCACCATTTTTTTCTTGAATGAAATTATTTTCATAT
>CAYUFZ010000214.1:4247-5132 GCA_964444025.1 uncultured Emticicia sp. | reverse complement strand
TTTGAAAAAAGCCAAGGAAATTGGTGTCGAACATTATTTTGTAGAACAAGACATGGTCGCTTCTCCAGAAATTGCTCTGAAAAAAAGTGCAGATTTTATAGGTAAGCTTCTTTAAAGAAATCATAATTATAAATTTTAAGCACAGAGATTGGCTCTCTGTGCTTTTTTGTTGGAATATATGCTGCTCATTTTCAGTGAATTGTATTTTTTTGGACAACAAAAAGCATAATTTCGGACTAAGCAAAACTACCTTTTATAAGTGATTTATTTTTTTCAAACTATTTTTGTTGAGAATCCGTGACGCATTTTTAATTGTTTTAAAGATTTTCATCGCAAAGCCCCAAAAATGGATATTTTGATGAATAAAATATACAGATTTAGTGTTTTTCTAATCATTAAAATGAGTTTTGAAACCTTTGCAAGTATTGACCTATGTGATTTTTTTTAGTACGAATACATTATTTTAACATAATTCTGATGTACTATCGAAGTGTTTAAAATATGTTTGATTGAAAGGAAACGGAAAATAGCCAATCGCCTGAATGGCTATTTTTTTTCTCATTTGTATTTTCTCGATTTTTTTATAAATATTTAAACTAATTAACAAATGAAAAAAAATGTTTGCTTAACAGTTTTGATACTTTTTGTATTAAGCCTAAATGTTTTTAGTCAAAGCAGTATTAATATCATTCAATCTGCTAATATTGACGTCGTTCTAAAGTCGAATCAAGCATTATTTGATGGAAATATTGATGTTTATCAGTCCACCTATTCACCTCAAGCAACCATTCAAGACAATTCCAAGATTAATTCTTTGGCAGAGAACTTAGATGTATTCAAATATATGGTTAAAAGCGGTATAAAGGTATCGATTGATGGCAAACC
>CAYUFZ010000214.1:3553-4237 GCA_964444025.1 uncultured Emticicia sp. | reverse complement strand
TTTGGGAGGCAATTAATGAAACCCCTGACGAAAACGGAATACATCATTGGGTTATATGCTATTCTTATCTCGTTTTTCAGAAAGGTAACCAAAAAGTGAAAGTTTTTCTGAACCAAGTATGTGGCATGAAAGAAGGCAAAATAGTAAAAGAAATGGATATTTATGATGGCAGTGAGCTTGCTTCTATGTTTAAGTAATCTAATTGGTTTTTGATTTAAGAAGTTAAATGATTCAAAAAGTCGCTCTTTGAGTGGCTTTTTGTTTTATATCAGGTAATAGTTACATTGACTCCCAATAATGTCTGTACTTTTTCTTGAAAAACTATTTTTTAGCTTCTGTTTTGCTAATATTGAGAATCTATATATATTGCAAAAAAAAGATTTCTTATCCCAAATTCATTAATCTAAAACCTTATCACAATGAATAATCAAATGAATCACAATTTCTTAACAGCTGAGCAAATCAACGCCGAACAGGCAAGATTTATTACAAAAGTATATGCTTGGATGTCATTTGCCCTTGCAATTACGGCATTTACTGCCATGTATATTGCCTCTAACGAAAATTTAGTAATGACCTTTGTGGGCAATCGTATGGTATTTTATGCTTGTTTATTTGCTGAAATAGGAGTCGTTTGGTGGCTCTCGTCGAGGGTACAAACGCTGTCAGCAAATACCGCTACTC
>CAYUFZ010000214.1:0-3543 GCA_964444025.1 uncultured Emticicia sp. | reverse complement strand
GGCTTTCCATGGCGCTCGGCGCTTTTTTGGCAGGTGTCCTCCTCGCCAATTCAGAATATCGCCATGAACTAGAAACAGACATTGAACCCTTCAAAGCCCTCCTCTTTGGTTTATTCTTTATGCTTTATTGAATGGATTAACCCTCTCTGTTATTTTTTTAATTTACACAGCTGATTCTATTGCGAGCACTTTTTTCGTCTCTGGAGGAATGTTTGCTGCGATGAGTGCCTATGGGTATTTTACCAAAAAAGATTTAACTTCTTGGGGAAGTCTTCTTTTTATGGCTTTAATTGGCTTAATTATCGCAGGAGTTGTCAATGTTTTTTGGAAAAATGACATGTTTTCGATGATTGTCAGTGGCATAGGTGTCATTGTATTTACGGGTTTGACAGCATACGATACGCAAAAAATAAAATCGCTCAATATTATTGGGAATGAAGGTACAGACGAAGACAGAAAGGAAGCCGTGATGGGAGCTTTGACTTTGTATTTAGACTTTATTAATTTATTCTTGTATTTGTTGAGATTTATGGGTAATAAAAGAGATTAATTCAAAGTAAATATTATAAAAAAAGGTTGCTAATTTCGGCAACCTTTTTTTATTGCTCCTGCTTAATGAGTGAGACTATTCTTGGTTAAGCATGAAAGTACATGAATGTTTCTTGTTATAAATTGTACTATTTTGTTTTTAATTGGTATATATTTGAGTGTTAAAGATATTGTATGAACAAAGAAACGACAGACAAAGCACTTTGGGAGGCGATGAAAAATGGCAGTGAATCCGCTTATGCCGAAATTTATCGAGTACATATTGCAGCCATGTATCGGTATGGAATGGGTTTGTCGTCTTTATCGGAGTATTTTGTCTTTGATTGTATTCATGATGTGTTTACAGATGTTTGGGCGAAAAGGAATTTGCTGAATCCCCCCCAAAATATACGTGCTTATCTGCTGACATCTCTCAAAAATAGAATGCAAAATCAATTGCTTAGGAGAGAAAAAAAATATATTTCATTACAAGATGAAAGCTTCGATGACTTATGGGAGGAGGCTGTGTTTGAAGAAAGTCAGATTTCTGTGCATCCCCTTGTAAGTAAAGAAGAATTGGTGAAGATGTTGATTGAACAGCTCCCCCCTCGGCAACAAGAAGCACTGCGATTGCGATTTGTGGAAGAATTGGAGTTTTCAGAATTGGCAAATGTCATGAATATCAACCGGCAATCGGCTCAGAATTTGGTATTTAGGGCAGTTGAAAAATTGAAAAATACTTTGTCTGAAAAAAAATATAAATTTTTAAAGAATTAATGAGTATATTTCTACTCCGATTGTGTCTTAACAATAAAAAGCAACAATAATGAAAGAAAAATACGCAACTTATTCGTGTCTTGATTTTTTAACCGATGATTTTTTTATAGAAAGTCATCTGAAAAAAGAAGATACGACCATGGCGTTTTGGAATGAATGGCGAGATGCTCCAGCTTATGTAGAAGCTGTTGAATTGTTGTTATCAATCAAATCTGGTTTGCAATCGTATCAAGATAATAGCATTTCGGAGGAAATCAAAGCTTATATTTTCTCGAAAATTTCAGAAACTAATCAAAAACAGGTACTTCGTGTCAGTTTCTTGAAAAAAAGCTTGTATGCGGGGGCGGCTGTTTTATTCTTAGTAGCTTTTGGGCTAATGTATTTGATGAAAAAAGATTCGGTTTATTCAAAAAATTTAGAGTTAATTGAAGATAAAAATATTGAGCAGACAAATTTCGATGACAAACCTAAATTAATCAAATTGGAAGATGGCTCTGCCGTCAAATTGGAATCAAAAAGTAAAATTTCTTATCCAGAACATTTTGGTAAAGACAACAGAATCATCATACTTTCAGGAGAAGCTGTGTTTGATATTGCCAAAGACCCTTCTCGGCCTTTTATTGTTTATGCCAATGAGGTGGCTACCAAGGTTTTAGGTACAAGGTTTCATGTAAAGGCATACGACTCGATGAAAGATGTGGTGGTTTCGGTACAAGAAGGAAAGGTAAGTGTTTATAAAAATAAAATGGAAGATAATCCCGGTAATGAATTGAAAGGGGTGATTTTATTGCCCAATCAAGAAGCTGTATTTGATAGGAATTCTGATTTGTATGATAAAAAATTGATTCAAAAACCTAATATTATTCATCCTGCTGAAAAAATAAACTTTGTTTTTGACGAAACACCTATGGCAGAAGTATTTGAGAAAATCGAATCCGCCTATGGAGTGGAAGTCGAATTTAATCAGGAAGTTTTGAAGGATTGCCAAATGACTGGCACATTCGAAAATGAAAGTTTATTTCAAAAGCTTGAAATAATTACGAAAATTATTGGCGGAAATTATGAGTTGGTGGAAGGTAAAATAATTATTAATGCCCGAGGGTGTAACAAATTCTGATTTACATATAATATATTTTTTAACCAATTTTTATGATAAAATAAAAATTTCGATGTCTAAAAAATATCGGAGGTTCGGCAAAACCTCCGATAAACAACCAAAGTTGAGCCTAATCTTGCACATTGGGCTGTTGGTTGGATTTTGTTTAATTTTTTCCTAGTTCAAACTAAACATTCAAAAGTATGAAAAAAAATTATCATTTTATCATCCAATGTATGAAAATTTCGTTGGTGCAACTCATGTTTGCTATTTGCTTTGTTGGGGTAAGTACAGCTAAAAAAGCGGAGGCTCAAGATATTCTTGCTCGCAAAGTATCTCTGACAGCGAGAGACTTAAAGCTGAAACAAATATTGAGCCAATTAGAAAGAGCTGCCAATATTCACTTTTTTTATAGCCCTCAAGTGATTAATTCAAGCCAAACGCTAAGCTTCAGTACCCAAAATGAGTCGGTAGCTTCTGCTTTGGATAAATTATTATTGCCATTGAATATTGCTTATCAAGTGAGTGGCAATCATATTTTGCTTCAACAAAAGGAATCGAGCATAAAAGCTTTAGAAACCCGAAAAATCAGTGGCGATTTTGAGGCTTCTACGGTTTTGTCGTTGGTTAAAACAATTTCTGGAAAAGTGCTAAATGAAAAAAATGAAGCTCTTCCGGGTGTAAGTATTTTGGTCAAAGGAACTAAACAAGGCACTACCACAGATGTAAATGGTAAATTTAGCCTTGAATTGGCAGAGGGGAATGTTGTGTTGGTATTTTCTTTCATCGGATATGCTACGAAAGAAGTAAAAGTGTCCAATACGAGCGAATTGAATGTAGTTTTACAAGAAGATGCCGCAGCTTTGGATGAAGTTGTGGTGACGGGAGTTTTTGATAAACGTTCTAGAATGGAATCATCGGTAGCGATTTCTGTCTTGAACGCCAAACAATTACAAATTCAAGCCCCTGTGAGTGCGGCAGATTTATTGAAAAATATTCCTGGAGTATTTGTCAATTCATCTTTGGGAGAAATTCGTAATACGGTATATTCTCGTGGGGTTTCTGTTGGGTCGAATGATGGAGCTTCGGGGTATTATTATGTATCGATGCAAGAAGATGGCTTGCCTGTAACGAATGCCACT
>CAYUFZ010000213.1:0-5154 GCA_964444025.1 uncultured Emticicia sp. | reverse complement strand
ACTTCTTTTTGATTTGTTAAGCGAACACGAGCAACTTTACGAAGTGCTGAGTTAGGCTTTTTTGGAGTGGTAGTATAAACACGAGTACAAACACCACGACGTTGTGGACATGAATCCAACGCCGGTGATTTAGACTTCCAAGTCATTTGTTCTCTGCCGTTTCTTACTAACTGCTGTATAGTAGGCATTTTGTTAATAAATTGTTTTTCGTTAAGACACTAATTTCCAATTAGGGTCGCAAAATTACGACACATTATTCAGAATTAAAAAGATTTTGCCAATAAAAATATTAATTTTCTGCCATTTCGATTAATTGGCGTACATTTAGAATGATTTCTACATTTTCTGGGGTGTTTATTCCTTGCCCAACAACCTGATAGCCGGTCAATAATATTTTAGAATTTGGTATTTCGGCGGCTAATTTATTTACATAATGTTGTATTTCGTCTTGTCCAGGTGTTGAGGTAATGACAGAAAATAAATAATGTGGTTGGTGCATGTCGCAGATTAATTTTAATTCTGAGAGTGGCATGCTCTGTCCAAGATAAATCACTTTATTGTTTCGGGCTCTTAGTAAGTAGTTGGTAAAAAGCAGAGGAATTTCATGCAGTTCTCCTTCCGGCGTAAAGAGAATATAGGTTTTTAGGTCGCTTTTCGGTTCAATAATTTGACCATCAATGGCAACAATAAGTTTCTGACGAATTAAATTTGTAATAAAGTGTTCTTGTGCCGGACCGATTGAGCCCGTCACCCAGAGGACTCCAATTCTACTTAAAAAAGGGTAAATAATATTAAGCATGGTATTTTCAAAACCAAACTGAAGAATATTAGTGGACATGATTTTTTCGAATCTTTCTTCATTCAGATCAATCATAGCTATCGTTAGAGCATGGATTTGGTCTGGGTAATTGAGATGTTTCTCGGAAATTTCAAGAACTTTCTGAGATAATTCGCTTGTACTAAGCTTTGCTATTTCTGAAATTTTAAAATCATAATCTTTCAACAAAGCTATGTTTAGCAATAATTTCAAGTCTTTATCATCGTAGGTGCGAATATTTGTGTCGGTTCTATTTGGTTTGATAATCCCATACCTTTGCTCCCAAATTCTCAAAGTATGAGCCTTTATACCGGACAATTGCTCCAAATCTTTAATAGAATAACTACCCATCTCTCTCCTGATATGTTTTTAATGAATAAAAAAAACCAATCGGTCTCAGTGCCAATTGAATCAATAACTTATTGTTTGTATTTATGTTTAGATATTTGATAAAAATATTGAAAAAAAGCCGACCTTTTATGAAAAGACCGGCTTATAAGGATTTCTTTGAAGAATTTACTCTCTCAAGAATGGATATTCTGCCTCTGCATAGACATCTTCGAATGCTTCTTCTGGCTGAGGGAAAGGTGATTCTTCCGCAAATTTAACAGAAGCCTCCACTATTTCTTTCACTTTGGCATCAATTACGTCTAGTTCCTCTTCACTTGCAATGGCATTAGTTAATATTCTATGACGAACCATTTCGATAGGGTCTCTCATTTTCCACTGCTCTACCTCTTCTTTGGTACGATATTTTTGTGGATCAGACATGGAATGACCTCTGTAACGATAAGTTTTGAACTCTAAGAAGCTAGGCCCTTCTCCCGCTCTGGCACGGTCTGCGGCACGTTTGACAGCCTCGTGTACCATTTCCACATCCATGGCATCAACAGGCTCAGATGGCATGTCGTAGGCTTCTCCAATAGTATATAATTCACGAACATTAGAGGTTCTCTCTACGGAAGTTCCCATGGCATATCCATTATTTTCAACCACAAAGATAACAGGCAATTTCCAATTCATGGCCATATTAAAAGCCTCATGCAAAGCTCCTTGTCGAACAGCACCATCTCCGAAGTAACACATACACAGATTAGTTGTTCCTTTGTATTTTTCAGCGAAAGCAATGCCAGCCCCTAAAGGAATTTGAGCCCCAACAATGCCATGCCCCCCAACAAAATTCACAGCTTTGTCAAAAATGTGCATCGACCCACCCTTTCCTTTGGTTGTGCCAGTTACTTTTCCGTACAATTCTGCCATGATTTTATTCGGGTCAGTACCCAACGCAAGAGGATGCCCGTGGTCACGGTAAGCCGTAATCCATTTGTCGTCTTTGGTTAATGCACTAACAGCACCTGAAGAACAAGCTTCTTGTCCAATATATAAGTGGCAAAAACCACGAATTTTTTGCTGACCATATAATTGCCCCGCTTTTTCCTCAAACTTTCTTTGTAAATACATTGATTCGTACCAATACATGTAAGTATCCTTACTGTATTTGAGTTTCGAGCCTTTTTCTTTTGTAGATGCCATATTGACTACCTTAATCTTTTATGGTGAATATAAAATGCTTAGAATGAATGCAAATTTATGAATTTAATTATTATCTAAGAAAAAAGCTTTCATGTTTATTTATGTTTAAGCTTTTTCGATAGAAATCATCCCTTGTTTTTTTCGATTATCTCATCAATCACAAAAAATGGTCTTTTCTTTACTTCGATATAAATTCTGGAGATATATTCCCCAATAATTCCGAGCATTGTCAGCATTACTCCTCCCAAAAAAAACATTCCGACGGCCAAACTCGCAAGACCTGGCGTTTCCTCTGCCGTATGTCCAAATATTTTAAATCCGAATACTCGCTGAATTAAAAAAAATAGACCAACAATCAGTGAAGGAATGGCTATGCTTACGCCTAAATAAGTTGAAAGTCGAAGAGGAAAGCTCGAAAACCCAAAAAGTCCGTCTAAGGCTAATTGTACTAATTTTTTGAAAGTATATTTTACCTCACCAGCGGCACGTTCGGCTCTTTCGTAAGTAACCCCAATCTGTTTAAATCCAGCATAAGCCCTCATTCCTCGAATAAACCTTATTTGCTCCGGCATATCATGAACTAATACATTCACAACTTTTCTATCCATGACACAGAAGTCTCCAGAATCCAAAGGAATCGTAATATCGGAAATGGCTGCCATCAATCTATAAAAGGCAGAATAGGCAAATCTTTTCAAAAATCCTTCTTTTCTTTTGGTTCGGATGGCATAAACCACCTCATAGCCTTCTCGCCATTTATCCAAAAAACGATACAATTCTTCTGGAGGGTCTTGCAAATCACCATCCATAATGATAATAGCATCTCCTTTGGCTGTTTGAATACCAGCAGAAATAGCAGGCTGATGCCCAAAGTTTCTGGATAATTTTACCACTTTTACCCTCGAATCTTTTTCTGCCATTACACGCATCATTGTCAATGAGCTGTCTCTTGAACCATCATCTATCAGCACAATTTCATATTCTTCCTTCCAGGAAGGAGCCGCTTGGGTCAATCTCGAATAAAGATTTTCTAAGTTTTCTTCTTCGTTGTAAATCGGTATTACGATTGAAATCATTGGATGAAATGTGTTTGAAAAGAATTTTCGGATTAGTTTACGCCCGCAAAGATACCAATTCGCCTATAATTAACTGATTGTTTTGATAGAATTATTTTAATTTCAAAACAGACAAGGAAGGGTGTTTGTTTAATATTTATTAAATTTATGACATTTTGACACTTTTTAAAACGTAGAAAAATAAAAAATAAGACATTTTGACGCTATTTTATAAATGGTACAAGAATTGTAGAATTGGTATTTGTCGATAAAATAAGATAATTATACAACAATCATACACTTAAAAACAAATAAAAAAATGGCAACTTTAGTAAGAAATTTCGCTCCATCATTTCCTGTATTGTTCAATAATATTTTGAATGATTTTGAAAGAATTGCACCAGCACATCAACAATCTTTTCCTGCTGTAAATGTAGCAGAAACAGAAAATGAGTTTAAAATAGAATTAGCAGCACCAGGCTTGAGCAAAGATTCTTTTAAAATCAATGTTCATGAAAATATACTTTCTGTTTCTTCTGAAACGAAGGCAGAAAAAGAAGAAAATACCACAAATTACAAAAGAAAAGAGTTTGATTTTAGCTCTTTCAAAAGAACATTTACATTGTCCAAAACAATAGATGCTGACCGAATTGCGGCAACATACGAACACGGCGTGTTACGATTGAGTCTTCCTAAAAAAGAAGAGGCAAAACCTAAAGAACCTCGATTGATTGAAATCGCTTAATATTTATTAATAGAATCCTGCAAAAAATCACCGCCGACTATTCTTGTCGGGGGTGATTTTTGCGTGGAAGAAAAATTCCGTTAAAATTTGTTAAAATTCATACACATCTTGAATTTTAGACAATAAATTTACGTTAAAAATCAAAAAGAATTTATAAACAAAAGTATTCAGTAGCATAGACTCATTTTATCACTATTTAACGGTAACAACATGAACAACACAGTAAAAACCGTCGGTATTGCTGTATTTTGCAGCATCGCCACCCTTGCAACATACAGAATGCTCGGATTTGAAGGAAGAGATGTTATATTTAGCGAATCTGGAAGTTCGTCGATTAATCGACTGGCAAATTTCAATGGCCCTGCCGGTGTACCAGGAGATTTTACTTATGCTGCAGAAATTTCAACCCCCTCGGTCGTTCATATCAAAGCCAAAGCAGTAAGGGCTACGGCACAACAAAGGTCGATTTTTGATGATTTTTTTGGCGAAATGAGTCCTTTCGGACAACCAAGAAGCCAAGCACAAGAATCGTCTGGCTCGGGTGTTATCATCACCACCGATGGATTTATTGCTACCAATAATCACGTAGTTGAGGGGGCAACAGAGCTTGAGGTTGTTACTTCTGACCACAAATCATATTCTGCAAAAATCATCGGAACCGACCCCTCTACTGATATCGCCGTTATTAAAATAGAAGGCTCAAAACACCCTGCTATGACCTTTGCCAATTCGGACAATGTTCGCATTGGAGAATGGGTATTAGCCGTTGGAAATCCATTCAACTTAGAATCCACCGTAACTGCTGGTATTGTTAGTGCAAAAGGACGAAGTATCGGTATTTTGTCTGAGAAACAACAAAATTATCGTCAATACAATAACGACGGCCGTCAGGCTCGTGTCAGTGATGCGATAGAGTCATTTATTCAAACGGATGCGGCAGTAAATCCTGGCAACAGCGGTGGGGCATTGGTAAATCTTAAAGGAGAACTAATTGGAATCAATAC
>CAYUFZ010000212.1:3878-5182 GCA_964444025.1 uncultured Emticicia sp. | reverse complement strand
GCAAACCCTCATCCAGACCATACGAGTCCAAAGCAATCAGATGAATATTGGCATAATTAAAAGAATAATAAGCATTCGAAAAAGAGGGGACTCCCCCCATTTCTGCCTTTTGCGGAACACTTATCAGGTCGAAATAAGAGATTTTTCTATCTTTTTGAGCAGTCGCAGTCTCCAAATACTCATGATTGCCCGGTACAGGATAAAAAGGAGTATTCGCCAAAATTTGTTCTCCATAAAAGTCAAATACTTGTGTCTGATACTGCTTGTCTGTGCCACAACAATACGCATTATCTCCCAACCAAAGCCAAAAATCACTTGGAGAATTATTTTTTTGAAGATATGAATTTTTTACAGCCAATTGATTCTTTGCATAAACCTCCTTCGAGTCATCACCAAAATCTCCCATTGCCCAAATATTGACCGCTTTATTGGACAACGGAGCTGTGGTAAAATAATAAAACGCAGAAACAAATATTTTTCCAGAATACCCAATGGAATAATTGTAACGGGTATTCGGCTTGAGATTCTTTAAATAAACGATGTGATTGCTTGAGATTGCCGCATCAGAGATAGACACCTTTCCCTCAGCAGACATTAAATCAACCATCGAATTGCTCGGTATGTCTGTTCGCCAACGAATAATAGCCTCCGAAGTCGATACCTGTTGAAGATACGGGCCTCTGACAACTTTTTGAGCAAAGCTATAGATGGCAAACAGACAATAAAAAACAATATTTATAAGACAAATTTTCGGGTTAGGAGTCATTTATTTTTCTTTTTGGATAATTTGATTGCTTTTTTTGTATCATCTGTCAATTTTTTGGCATCTCGATACGAGTCTGATTTTTTATCCGCATTATCTGACACAATCGAAAAATAATTCAATGCCCCTGCATAATCCTTTTCAAGCAAAGCAATTCTACCCAACGACAAGTTAGCTCCAAGAAAATAACCAGAATCCTTAGAATCATTTTGCAGAGCAAATTCAATGGTTTTATTATAAAACTCCTTTGCTTTCGCATAATCTTTCCTCATATAATGATTGATATAAGCGATAATAAAAGCCGAATACCTTCCCGCCGTACTTTCGTAGCCATGTGTAGCAGTATTCACCTTAGAAAGTATGTCGAGCGACATAGACTCCGCCTCATCCCATTTACCAATCATAAAAGCAGTTCGGGCAGCATACCTATGAAAAAAAGAATTATTAGGATAAGCCGAGTGCATTTCATTTGCCACAAAATATGCTTTTTGATGTTGATTTTCCATGGCATAAATCTGCATCAAAAAATACTTTGCTTCCA
>CAYUFZ010000212.1:2047-3868 GCA_964444025.1 uncultured Emticicia sp. | reverse complement strand
TAAAAAGCATTAGAAGACACATATTCCAATTGCTTGATTCCCTCATTTTTAATTCCCTTTCTAAAAAAAATCAACATGGGCTTCAAAGATGGATAATTTTCTGGAATCCATTTTGAATAATAATTATATAAACCATCTCCAATCGCCAATTCGGGGTTGAAATCACCAAACCCACGACATTTTTCTAAATATTTTAAGGCTTGTTTTCCTGCCCAAGCCGCCTTAATCCAACTCCCCCTTTCGGTATAAAGTCGCCCCTTGAAAGCATAAGCCGCCGCCTGAAAAAAAGCCGCCTCTTTATCAGTATCATCATCATCCAACATATCATCTGCCAAATCAATTGCCCTATCTAAATTTGCCAAACAAGACTCATCATGCGATTCATCTTTGGTATCCGGCACAATCTTCCACCATTCGTTCAAACCCAATAAAAAGAACCCGATTGGATGTTCGGGGTATTTTACAGTCAGCCAACGAAAATCTTTTTCGGCTGCATCATAATTAAAATTATACATATTATTGATTGCCTGCGTAGCATCAATCTGAATAGCACGGTTGGCCAATAAAACTTCATGATGCTTCTTTTTTGTGTCGCCGCCAAACCATGAAAACTGAGCCTGAACACATTGCATGGATACAAAGAAAATAAAAGAAATTTTTAGAATACTATTCATTTTTGTATGAGTTTATAAGCTACTAACGGATAAAAAAAAAGCTTATTTTAGAAAACTTAAAATTTTCTTAAAAAAAACTTAAAATAAAATAAAAATTGTACCAAAATTATAAAAAATGACTAAATTGCGTTCTAAAATTAATACAAATGATTCAAATCAAAGATAAAGAATTTGTTCCATTTATTGGAAAAGAAGTAATTGAAGAAAGAATTAAATTTTTGGCACAGCAAATAAACACAAGCTATCAAGATAAAACCCCAATCTTTATCCCCATTTTGAATGGTTCGTTTATGTTTGCAGCAGATTTATTAAAGAAAATAAATATCTCCTGTGAGCTATGCTTTATCAGGGTTTCTTCCTATGAAAATATACAATCAAGTGGAAGTGTGAAGCAATTATTGGGATTAGACAAAGACATCAGCGACCGAGATGTCGTGATTGTAGAAGATATTATTGATACTGGACTGACGATGCGGGAAATTATCAACGAATTGAATAAATTAAAGCCAAAATCTATCAAAATTGCCGCTTTATTATCCAAACCTACCGCCCATAAAACGCCCATAGCCATTGATTTTATTGGGTTTGAAATCGAAGATAAGTTCGTGGTTGGTTATGGTTTGGATTATGATGGAATGGGACGCAACATCGAAGAAATATTGGTACTCAAGCATTCTTCTCCTGGTATTTGACGATGAATGCTTCAAACAAGAAAAAATCTGCTAGAAAATACACAAAAGCAGAGAAAACCAATAAAATTTGAACCCATTTGGCTTCGACAATGATATTGATTGCCCAAGCCATATCACTAAGCCCAAATAAAATAGCAGAAACCAAACCATAGAGATAGCTTTTGGCACTTACGTTTCTATTTAGAAAATACCAGATTGATAAAATCCGAAGCAATGCCACTAACAAATATAAATAAAAAACAGAATCATTTAGGCTTAGATTATTTATCAATTCAAAGAAAAAAATCGTAAAAATAATGAGAGAAAAGACATACTTCAGAGAGGAAGGCTTGCCTAATAAGTTGTTTTTTTCAAAATGAAGCATGTATAAATGACAAAAATTTTTGCTCATAGAAAAGAAAACAAGCGGATTTTCAGGGTAAAAAATAAAAACTTTATAATAAAAAAAAGGAATT
>CAYUFZ010000212.1:761-2037 GCA_964444025.1 uncultured Emticicia sp. | reverse complement strand
ATCAAAACTTGCTGACATTGAGTCTGACATTTTTAAAAATAGTGAGAAACAAATTAGCAGAAATAGCCAAAGGCAAATAAAAAAAATAATTTGTCAGATAAATCAGTAATAAAATTCCTGCATAAATACGAAAGACATTAACAAAAACATGTTCGGAGAAATAGATAGCATAACATGAGAAAAAAGTTAGAATAAGATAGGGAAACCAATAAAACTTGGATTTCATTATTTGATTTATTTTGGGGAATGAAATGAGTATTTTAGATACCAAAATTAACAAGATAAAATCCTCAATAAAACAAAAAAGGTGATGAAGCGACAAAAAAGGTGACGAAAATCATATTTCTATTAAATAAATGGATTTCAAACATTTAACCTCCAAAAATAAGCTCAAATATTTGGAAGTGTTCGGGCTATATATTAGATTCGCAATATATTGATAATCAATATATTATTCGACTATAAAACCTTTTTGCAGCGATTAACGATGATTCTTCGAACTGAAATTGAGCTGAGACCGGCATCTTTCAAAATCGGTATAGGTTCTAAAATAATCACTATTGGCTCCTGTTTTTCGGAAGTCATCGGAAGCCAACTTTCGGAGAATAAAATTGACACATTATGTAATCCCTATGGAACGGTCTTCAACCCTGCTTCAATTTTCAAATTAATCAATCATAGCTTACAAAATCAGGCAGTATTCAAGCATTTGTTTTTGCAAAACGACGATATTTGGCAACATTACGACTTTCATTCCAAGTTTTTTGCCAAAACAAAAGAAGAACTTGAAAATACGCTCAATCATACACATCAACAAGTAAATCAATTTTTAAAAAAAGCCAATGTTTTGATTATTACTTTAGGCTCGGCATGGGTACATCAACTCAAAGAAAATAGTCAAATCGTTTCAAATTGCCATAAAAGCCCTAGTCATTTATTTAAAAAAGAACTATTGACAATCAAAGAAATTTTAATGAGATTCCGTACCATGCACGAATCATTAAAGCTGCAAAACCCAAAAATTAAAATAATTCTGACAGTAAGCCCAGTTCGCCACACCAAAGAAACACTCTCTTTAAATTCCCTGAGTAAAAGCATTTTAAGAACTGCCTGCCATGAGTTGGAGCAAGAGTTTGAAGACGTACATTACTTCCCTAGCTATGAAATCATGATTGATGATTTACGGGATTATCGTTTCTATGCCGACGACTTGATTCATCCAAATGTCATGGCTGAAAAATATATATTTGACAAATTCGGAGAAGTCTATTTTGAG
>CAYUFZ010000212.1:0-751 GCA_964444025.1 uncultured Emticicia sp. | reverse complement strand
GAATGGGGGCAAATCAGGGCTTCTCTTAGCCATCGACCCCTACATGAAAAATCTGCAAGTCAGCATATATTTTTAGAAAAACTATTAGATAAACTACTGAATATCAGTACAAAAGTTGAAGTACAAGAAGAGATTAATACGGTACGAACAAGACTAGAAAAATTCACAGATTAAGTCAATTTTCCCTCGCTGATACAAAAAGCGAGGGAAAATTAAATAAAAATTATAAGTTCGATACCTCTGGGTGTTTCCAATCGCCTCGATAAGGTCTGCGAAGCAATTTGGAAGCTTCTTTATCTCCGACAACTTCACGCTTAATTGGGTCATAGACCAAAGGTCTGCCCAGTTTCATTGACATATTCGCCAAAATACAAGAAGCCGTAGAAATATGCCCTTCTTCGATATCAGCTACGGGTTTTGAATTATTTTCAATTGCATTTAAAAAATCAAGCATGTGCAAACGAGTCGCAGGGGCGGCATTCAGCTCAATTCTATCCTCCGTCAAATCTTCTGGATATTTTTCTTTTTCATACACCACATCTTTATGAATTTTTTCGCCTTTCCCCTGAGGAACAAAATCATACTGCATCGTTGAGGCATATAAAGTGCCTTTATCTCCATAAAGAATAAACGACCAAGGATAATCATTATTGGCAGGAGTTCCCCACGAGCGATGGGTCCAGACACAATTCAGTTCATCATACTCAAAAACAGCATTTTGTGTATCCGAAATATTCGATTTCCCCTCTTT
>CAYUFZ010000211.1:1229-5246 GCA_964444025.1 uncultured Emticicia sp. | reverse complement strand
ACCAATCGACGCTCTGGATAAAGCGATTTTGTGGCTTTGGTAGTTGCTTCTAATTTAGACGGAGCATGGGCAAAATCTCTATAAATCAAAGAAAATTCATTTTCTCCGAGTTTCTCCAAACGTTTGGATGCCCCCGAAAAATGTTGAATGGCTTCATAAAATTGCTCATCGGTAATGCCAATTCTATCTAAAATTATTTTGGCACCGTGAAGGTTCTTCATGTTATGTTCCCCAAAAATCTGAAGTGGAATATCTCCTTGCTCTGTCTGTAAAATACATCTTCCTTCTTCAATTTTATAAGGATGAGCCGAATAAGGGAATTTGGCTACGTCTGCTCTGTCTTTTTCACCGATTACCCGAAGAATATCATCGGTTTCGTCGTAAATAATACTTCCTGCTTTAGGTAAGCCATCTGCCAATTCTTCAAAAGTACGTACATAGCTGTCGAATGTCGGGAAAATATTAAAATGATCCCAAGCAATTCCACTAAACAAACAAATATGTGGGTGATAGAAAAGGAATTTAGATTTTAGATGAATCTTGGATTCAGGGTATTCGTCCCCCTCAATGATTATCACTGGAGAGTCGTCGTTCAGCTCTACCATAATATCAAAGCCTTCAATCTGAGCACCTACCAAATAATCAAACTTGCGATTATGATATTTAAGAACAAATAATATGATGCTGGTAATGCTGGTTTTACCATGGCTTCCGGCAATCACAACCCTTTGTTTGTGTTGGCTTTGTTCGTAAATATATTCAGGAAATGAATAGATTTTTAGTCCAAGTTCTTGAGCTTTAGCCAATTCCGGATTATCGGCAAAGGCGTGCATGCCTAGAATAACGGCATCCAAATCCGACGTGATTTTTTCAGGAAACCAACCAAATTCTTTCGGAAGCAATCCAGCATTCGCCAACCTCGTTTTTGAAGGGTCATTAATCTCATCATCTGAACCACTTACTTGATACCCTTTTTTGTGTAAGGCAAGAGCCAAATTGTGCATGACAGCACCGCCGATAGCTATAAAATGTATTTTTTTGCTCATGAAACAATGAATAACATCAACTGTTAAAATATTAACGTCTATTTAATCAACGAATGTGTTGATATTGAATATAAAATCTATAATTGGTTGATTTTATGGTCAAAATTATAAATTTTTTTTTAAAAATTGAATTTTTTTATCATTTATAAAAAGAAATCGCACAAAGCTGTTAAATTCATTGCAAAGTTCTTAATTTAATCTGACATTTGCACAAAATTTTCAAAATTCAAAAATCCGGTTTAATTGCATTTTAAGGCGATATTAAATGTATCCCATAAAAGCTTTCTGTTATGAAACGTTACATAGACCTTATCGAACAAACTTTTGAATTTCCTACAAGGGAATTTGGGGTAGATGAAAATCATACCTTATTATTCAATAATGTACGATTGACTGATATTATCAAGCAATATGGTACGCCCTTGAAGATTACGTATTTACCCAAAATTGCCGAGCATGTGGACAATGCTCGCCTTTTGTTTCGTAATGCAATGAAAAAGTATAATTATAAAGGAAATTATACTTATTGCTATTGTACAAAATCTTCGCATTTTAGGTTTGTGATTGAAACGGCTTTGAATAGCAATGTGCATTTGGAAACTTCTTCGGCTTTTGATATCGACATCGTGAGGTCTTTGTATGAGGAGGATAAGGTAAATAAAAATACTTATATCATTTGTAATGGCTATAAACGACCAAAATATTTGGAGGGAATTGCTCAATTGCACAACGAGGGATTTGTGAATTGTATTCCTATTCTGGATAATTTGAATGAAATAGATTATTATCTGGAAAATTCCAAAGCGGAATGTGTCAATCTTGGTATTAGAATTGCCACCGATGAAGAGCCAAACTTTGCGTTTTATACTTCTCGTTTGGGGGTTCGATACAATGATGTGAATAGCCTATATTTGGATAAAATCAAGCCGAATCCCAATTTTAAGCTCAAAATGCTTCATTTTTTCATCAATGCTGGCATTAAAGATAATGCGTATTATTGGTCGGAATTGACTCGCTTTATGTTTAAATATTGTGAGATGAAAAAGATTTGTCCGGATTTGGATTCGATTGACATTGGTGGAGGATTGCCTATTCAAACTTCGTTGGTATTTAATTATGATTATCAAGCAATGATTGATGAGATTATCGAAAATATTCAATGGATTTGTAATAAAAATTCTGTTCCCGTGCCTCATATTTTTACCGAATTTGGTAGTTATACGGTTGGCGAAAGTGGAGCGGTGATTTATAAAGTGATTGATAAAAAGCAACAAAATGACCGGGAGCTTTGGTACATGATTGATGGGTCTTTTATTACGCAATTGCCAGATTCGTGGGGAATTGGTCAAAAGTATATCATGATGCCTGTCAATAATTGGGATAGTCCATACGAAAAGGTGAATTTGGGCGGGCTTACCTGTGATTCACAGGATTTCTATAATACAGAGGCTCATTCGGAGGATTTGTATTTGCCTATTTTTGATATAGAAAAAGAAGACCAATACATCGGTTTTTTCCATACGGGGGCTTATCAAGAATCGCTCGGTGGCTATGGGGGTATTCAGCATTGTTTGATTCCGGCTCCGCAACATGTGCTGGTCAATTTGGATGAAAATGGAAATATCGTCACAGAATTGTTTTCGCCTGAGCAAGACAGTGCTTCGATGATGAAAATTTTGGGCTATAAATTACATTCTAAAATCGAATCGTCAGGAAGTGAATCTAAAAAAACTAAGAAAATGGTAGAGAAAGTAAGTCAGGAGTTGGTTTGAAAAAATAATTATTCTTTACTTTCGTTGATTACTTATGGCACGTTTTTCGCTCATTAGATTTATTAGGTTCAATCAAATATTTTAAAGAAATGAAAAATACATTGTTAATAGTTTGTGCGTTGCTCTTGGTCGGAATTTGCTCGTGTCGCAGGCAACAATGTCCGGCGTATGGACAGACACACGGAAAAGTCGAACAGAAAGTACAAAAAGTTTAGAAATAATGTCCAACGGAAATAAAATTCGTTGGACATTGTTTTTTAGGATTGAGTGATAATGAATCGAGATGCTTCCAATAAACTTGGAAATTGCCAATCTGCCAAATCAGTAATTTCTTTTCCTCCCGTAATATGAATGGTGTGTACTCCTGCCTTTTTGCCGGCTTTTACATCTCTTTCGGCATCGCCAATCATAAACGATTGGCTTGAATCTATATCATATTTTGCCATTGCTTTTTCAAGCATCAAGCTATCGGGCTTGCGGAGTAATGAGTTGGACGTAAATTGGGGATGATGTTTGGCGAAATATAAATCATCAATAATTCGACCACATTTTTGTTGAAGTATTTCGTGCAATTCTTCTACAAAATGCTCATTGTATAGACCCTTCGCTATTCCTGCTTGGTTGGTCACAACTATCAAAAGATAGCCGGCTTGTTTCAGCATCGTCAAACCCTCTACTACACCGTCTCGAATAACAAACGCTTCTTTTTTGCTGATGTAGTCGTCTATTTCTTCGTTGAGGACTCCATCTCTGTCAAGGAAAACACATTTTTTCATAAGTTTGTATGTTTTATTACAAATTAAAGAAAAAATATAATTATTTCATAATTTTTCAAACAAATTTCTTTTACTTTTTATTAAAAGGTAGTATTTTTAATGCAATATTTATTTATCAATCCTTTCAACCTACTATGCAGACAATTGTAGATTATTTTGCCACGATTCCTTCTTCGCATCGAAGTTTAATTTTGATTCTGGGAATTGCTTTGTTTTGGACACTGGAGTCTTTTGTGCCATTGTTTAATTTTAAGTACAATAAGATTAAACACGCTTGGGTGAATATTTTTTTCACACTAACCACCATTATTATTAATTTCGCTTTGGCTTTTATTCTATTGAAATCTTCTGAATGGGCAATAGTGCATCAATTTGGCATTTTACCTCAATTGCCAGAAATGCCTTTGTGGGCTTATACGTTGA
>CAYUFZ010000211.1:0-1219 GCA_964444025.1 uncultured Emticicia sp. | reverse complement strand
GGGCGGGTTGGCGTCGGCTTCCTTGAGGGCAGGGCCCTTCGGGGCGTCGGCGGCCTGGGGAGCGGCGGTGGGCAGTTATTTTGGCGCCAGTCCCGCATCGGGCAGTTACCTGGGGAATTTGAAAATTTTAGATTTAAACGATACTCAAAGCGGTGTGGTGGCCATGTTGTTTAAGTATGCCGATGACCATGGCTTGTTGTTATTGGATTTGATTGGGGCTTGGTTTGTGCATTGGACGGAACATAAGGTCAAATGGATGTGGAAATTCCATCTCATTCATCATACCGATACCCATGTTGATACGACATCTGCCAACAGACATCATCCTGGGGAGAGTGTTTTCAGGTTTATCTTTACTACAATGGGGGTGGTACTCGTGGGTGCCCCGATGTGGATGGTTTTTATGTATCAGGCAATTTCTGTACTTCTTTCTCAATTCAATCATGCAAATATTTTATTGCCCAAATCGCTCGACAAAGCTTTGTCTTGGCTGATTGTCTCGCCAGATATGCACAAAATTCACCATCATTACGTGTTGCCTTATACGGATTCAAACTATGGAAATATCTTTTCTATTTGGGATAGATTATTTGGTACTTTTATGACTATGGACCGAGAAAAATTGGTTTATGGCATCGATACACATACAAAGCCCGAAGAAAATTCTGAAATCAAAAGCTTGCTAAAAATACCTTTCGATACGTATAGACCACCTGTCGGAAAAATCGATTGATTTGTGATGAAAATCGGGACTAAAGTCCCGATTTTTATAAAAACTCCCAAGCACTGGCATAGCTGTCGCTTTCTTGGCAATGCTGAATGAGGGTGTCATAAAATTCAAACTGCGACAAAGTGGCACTGTCTCCAATCATCACTAATTTATATTTTGCTCGGGTCATGGCAACGTTCATTCGACGAATATCTGCCAAAAAACCTATTTCTCCTTCAGTATTGCTTCGGGTCAGGCTAATATAGACCACATCTCGCTCTTGTCCTTGAAAGCTATCAACGGTATTTACTTGAATAGTATGTTTTATCGAATCGAAATCTGTACTTTCGAGCAATAGTTGCTCCAAATATTTTGCTTGACTTTTATAGGGAGCAATGATGGCAATACTCGGACGAATTTGTTTTTGTGCTAATTCTGAACAATACAATTCTAGATGTTTGAGTACAAAAGCAGCCTCTTCTGGGTTAGAAGTACTGGTTCCTTCTGTTT
>CAYUFZ010000210.1:0-5274 GCA_964444025.1 uncultured Emticicia sp. | reverse complement strand
CAAATAATTACTCAAAAACAAATTATCCATGACACTCAAAGATGCCACAAAATGAGCTTTTTGATAGATAATTCCCAAATTTTCTGCACGAAATTTACTGGCATTAGATGCCGACAAATGTACCAATTCCTCCCCATTTAATTGAAAAGAGCCACCTTGGGGCTGTAACAACAAAGCCAATAAATGCAGCAAGGTGGTTTTCCCAGTACCAGAATTACCCAAAATCAAAAGTGTTTCTCCGGCAGCACATGAGAAAGACGGATAATGAAAAGTCCGCTCAGAATTGTATGCGTATGATAATTGATTTGAAACGAGCATTGTTTTTTTCTTCAAATATACAAAAGGAAAGCATGAAACCACAAAAATCATCCCAAAAGCTTCAAATTTGATTGAAAAAAAAATTAAAAATGTTGTAAAATTCAATAAATCTATTAAATTTGTAGATTATTATTCACTTAAATCAAAAGATAATTATGTCACTAAGATTAGGAGATATTGCTCCAAATTTTACAGCAGAAACCACCCAAGGCGAGATTGATTTTCACGAATGGTTGGGAGATTCATGGGGAATGTTATTTTCACATCCAGCGGACTTTACGCCAGTTTGTACCACCGAATTAGGAAAAACCGCATTGTTGAAAGATGAGTTTGGTAAAAGAGGGGTAAAAGTCATTGCTGTTTCGGTGGACGACTTGAGCTCACATGAAAAATGGGTGCCAGATATCGAGGAAGTCAATGGGGTTCAGGTAAATTTTCCGATTATTGCAGATGCAAACAAAAATGTGGCAACTTTGTATGACATGATTCATCCAAATGCCTCTGAAAAAGCTACTGTTCGGTCGGTATTTATTATCGGTCCCGACAAAAAAATCAAATTGACGCTCACTTATCCTGCCTCTACAGGAAGGAACTTCAATGAACTAATCCGAGTGATTGATTCCCTACAACTGACGGCACAATATCAAGTTGCCACCCCTGCCGATTGGCAAGAAGGAGAAGACACAATAGTGGTACCGGCTGTTTCTACCGAAGATGCCATTGCCAAGTTTCCGAAAGGTGTAAAAGTTGTAAAACCTTATTTGCGATATACCCCTCAGCCAAACAAACAGCTTCTTAATTATATAAGATTTCAAAGAAAAGTATTTCCTAATACATTCCTCATTATCCAATCTTTGCATAAAATAATCCCTCCCCTTTTCGGACATTCATATTTTTTCATAAATTTGCAATGATTTTGCAAAAAAGCAATACCATTTTTATCTTTCGTCCAAACATACATGAGTAAAACTAAGAGAAATCCCAAACCAAAAAATACCCATTCTCCAAGGTTTTCTTACCGAATATTATACATAATTTTGGTTGTTTTTTTGATTAGTCTTTACCCTGTTTATAATAGCATGACAGACGATTGGACGTATGTACGGCGATTTGGAATACGGCTTCCGCTTCAATATACCATGCACGGGATAGATGTATCTCATCACAACAACGAGATAGACTGGCACCAGGTTCGTCATGCAGATGACGACATTGACATACAATTTTGTTTCATCAAAGCCACCGAAGGAACTGATTTAAAAGACCCTGATTTTGATAAAAATTGGAAAGAAGCCAAAAAAGTTGGCCTAAAAAGAGGGGCTTACCATTTTTATATCAATTGGTCTGACCCAAAGCTTCAAGCACAAAACTTTATCGAATCAGTGACCTTAGACGATGGAGATTTTGTACCTGTTATTGATTTTGAGAACTCCGTAAAAGGAGAAAAAGCTGGAAAAAAACTGGTAGAGAATATCTCAATTTTTTTGAAATTAATAGAAAATCACTATCATGTAAAGCCGATTATCTATACCAATCGACATATTTACAACAGATACGTAAAAAATAATTTTGAAGACTACCCTCTTTGGATTTCAGATTTTATGAGTTTGGAATTGGAAGGTTTTGAAAATGCGAGATTGATGATATGGCAACACAGTCAAAGAGGGAAAATCAGCGGTATTAAAGGAAATGTGGATTTCAATGTTTTTGTTGCTTCCCAAAGTCATTTAGACGATATTTGCATCCGAAAAAATTAAAACACAAGACGAAATAATTAACCATCCCTTTGCTAATAGAATTTAAACCAACAAAAGTATGCTTCAATCGATTAATTTTGCAGAAACAACAGCTTTCAAAAAGCTAAAAGCACACCATCGTACCATCAGCAAAAAGCATTTGAAAGAATTGTTTGCTGAAGATAAGAATCGCTTCAAGAAATTTTCAGTTAAATTTAATGATATTTTACTGGATTATTCAAAAAACAACATCACCGGACGTACCATGCTCGCATTGGTAGAGCTAGCGAATGAATGTGGATTGCCTGATGCGATTGAGCAAATGTTTCAGGGAGAAAAAATCAATCAAACAGAAAATCGTTCTGTTCTTCATATTGCCCTAAGAAACCGCTCGAATAGCCCCATTTTGGTCGATGGTAAAAATGTGATGCCAGATGTAAATGAAGTATTAGAAAAAATGAGCGTATTTTCCGAAAAAATAATCTCAGGAAAATGGAAAGGATATTCGGGCAAAAGTATCACCGACATCGTAAATATCGGCATCGGTGGCTCAGACTTAGGCCCAGTAATGGTGACAGAAGCTCTTAAACCATACAAAAAGAAACACTTATCAGTACATTTTGTATCAAATGTAGATGGAACACACATTGCAGAGACATTAAAGAAAGTAAATCCCGAGACTACCTTATTCATGATTGCGTCTAAAACATTTACGACGCAAGAAACCATGGCGAATGCCCTTTCTGCAAGGAATTGGTTTTTGGAATCTGCCAAAGAATTAGAGCATGTAAAAAAGCACTTTGTTGCCATTTCGACCAATCAAACTCAAGTAGAAAAATTTGGTATCGACCCTGAAAATATGTTTGGTTTTTGGGATTGGGTAGGTGGAAGATACTCGCTTTGGTCGGCGATTGGCTTGTCGATTGCGTGTAGCATTGGTTATGAAAATTTTGAACAACTATTGTTGGGGGCTCATGAAATGGACAATCATTTCAGAAATACCCCTTTTAATAAAAACATTCCTGTTATTTTAGCTCTTTTGGGCATTTGGTACAATAATTTCTACGGAGCAGAATCACAGGCTATTCTTCCTTATGACCAATATTTACACCGATTTGCGGCATATTTTCAGCAGGGAGATATGGAATCAAATGGAAAATATATCGACAGAAGCGGTAAAAAAGTAAATTATCAAACAGGGCCGATTATTTGGGGTGAGCCTGGCACCAATGGACAGCATGCTTTTTACCAATTGATACATCAAGGAACAAAGCTTATTCCTGCGGATTTCATTGCTCCGGCTATTTCTCAAAATCCAATCGGAGAGCATCACCCCATGCTTTTATCCAATTTCTTTGCTCAAACAGAAGCTTTGATGAATGGCAAAACTTTGGAAGAAGTAAAGGCGGAATTGGTAGGAAAATCTTCGGAAGAAATTGATTCAATCGCACCTTTCAAAGTATTTGAAGGAAATCGTCCTACAAACTCGATTTTAGTTAAGAAAATCACCCCAAAAACCTTGGGAAGTTTGATTGCGATGTACGAACATAAGATATTCACGCAAGGAATAATTTGGAATGTATTCAGTTTTGACCAATGGGGTGTGGAACTCGGAAAGCAACTTGCCAATAGGATTCTCCCCGAATTAAGTGGCAATGAAAGCATTGAAAGCCACGACAGCTCGACAAACGCTTTGATAAATCAGTATAAAAAGTGGAGAAAATAATTTTTGTGAAAGCTGCCTTTTAGGCAGCTTTCAATTTTTCGTTTTTTAAAATTATTTACGAAAAACCAACCAAACAGCTAAAAAATTCAGAGCAAAGCCCAACAAGTAATTCCATTTGAGTGGCTCTTTTAGATACAAAACGGCAAATATTACGAATACAAACAAAGTAATGGCTTCTTGAATCGTTTTCAATTGAAACGCATTGAATTGCCCATAGCCCATTCTATTGGCAGGAATCATAAAAAGATATTCGAAAAAAGCAATTATCCAACTAATCAAAATTGCTTTCCAAATTGGCATATTGGGCTGTTTCAGATGGCCATACCAAGCAAATGTCATGAATGAATTAGAAATAAGGAGAAGCAAGATTGTTTTCATAAATTACAATTTATTCAAAGAATGATTGAGAGATAGGTCTCTTTTTTGTTATTTTGTATGCAAATGTATTAAATTTCAATTTTTTATAGGTAATATTCTTTAAACAAAGCAGAAATTAATGAAAATCGGCATCATAGGCTTGGGAGATATGGGAAAACTTTTTGCACGCATTTGGGCAAAAGCTGGCTTGGAAGTGTATGGCTGTGACCTCCCTCAAAATTTTGAAAAACTAAGCCTTGAACTACAAAATAATCAGGTAAAGTTACTCAACGACGGAGTGGCGGTTTCCAGAATCTGTGATTTCATATTGTATTGTGTCGAGGCTGAAAATATCGAACAAGTGGTAGCTCAGTGCGGACCTTCTACCAAATATGGAGCAATTGTAGCCGGACAAACATCCGTCAAAACTCCTGAAATAAGTGCATTTGAAAAATATCTCCCCAAAGATACCCAAATCATGACTTGTCATGCACTTTATGGGCCAAATGTAAATCCTATTGGGCAAACAATCGTATTAATGAATCATCGGGCAGATACCCAAGCTTATGCGGTAGCGACCGAATTATTCGAAAAAATTGGCTCAAGTATTCATCATCTCGACGGTTATCAAGTGCATGACCGAATGATGGCAGACATTCAGGCGGTCACTCACATTGGATTTGAAAGCATCGGAACAGCCTTTATGCACCGAAAAGTATATCCTTGGGAAAATCCACTCCAAGCCAATGGATTGGATAATGTAAAATTATTGATGACTTTGAGAATATACAGCTATAAATTTCATGTTTATTCGGGCTTGGCACTACAAAACCCTTATGCTCGAAAAGATGTCCGAAGTTATGCCAAATCCGAAAGCGAACTGTTTGAAATGATGCTCGAAGAGGACGAAAAAAAATTCAGAAAAAGAATATATGCTGCCCGAGACCATGTTTTTCAGTCGCAAACAGGAGCTGTGATGCTCGATGACAAAATTATGAACGAATATCGTTTAAGTCCCACATTAGCCCATAAACCAAACTCTCACTTGAGCTTATTGGCAATGGTAGATACTTGGCATCGATTAAACACAAAACCTTATGAAAATCTTATCTGTCAGACACCTCCTTTCCGATTGCG
>CAYUFZ010000209.1:0-5336 GCA_964444025.1 uncultured Emticicia sp. | reverse complement strand
CGACTCCTGATTCGTTTCAGGAGCTTTTTCCGTAGTAGAAGGCTCGGATTTTTTAGTATCTGCTTCATTTCTGAAATACAGAATATCTTTATTTTCCGATGGTGCAACAGTCGTTTTCGGCTCTTGTACCATTTTTGCTCCAGTACTTTCTTCAAGCAACGAATTATTACCATATTCTTTGGCAAGAATATTGATTAACTCAAAATTGAGTTTGGCATTTGGATTATTTTCAATACGATACCCCTTAGCATGCAATTTCTCTACAATGGTCGTAATGCCCACGTTTAATTTTTTTGCCGCTAGGCTTAATCGCATTTCTTTTTGTTCTGACATAAAACGATAAAAAAAACTTATATATCCAATCCTGGATTTTTATACTATACTCCAAACAATTTGGAAAACTAAAAGACTTACAAGTTAGCAAAAAAACACTAAATAAAAGAATTATTCGCTAAATTTATGGCATGTAGAAAACTTTCTCATACATGACTAGGTTATTATTCGAATTCTCGGCTTAGAATTGACAATACATCTTCGATTGTTTCTTCTTCGAGCTCAGTTCTACGAGCAATATCCTCTTTTGTCATTGCCAATACAGACTTAGCGGTGTCGAGACCGATTTTTCTGAATTCATCTAAGACCCAATCCTCAATTTCATCAGAAAACTCTGCTAAATCCACATCCTCTTCGTCTTCTTCTCCTTCAATATCACGGAAAACATCTAATTCCATGGATACAAGTTTACCCGCCAACTTGATATTTAAGCCTCCTTTGCCAATTGCCAAAGAGACCTGATCAGGCTTCAAATAAACCGCCACACGCTTACGTTCACTATCAATTTGAATATTACTTATTTTCGCTGGACTCAATGCTCGTGAGATTAATAAGCTCAAATTATCTGTCCATTGAATTACGTCAATATTTTCATTTTCCAACTCCTTTACAATCGAATGAATACGAGAGCCTTTCATCCCCACACATGCCCCAACTGGATCTATTCTATCGTCATAAGACTCAACCGCAACTTTTGCCCTTTCACCAGGTTCACGAACAATTTTTCTAACAGAAATCAATCCGTCTAGGATTTCCGGAATTTCCTGCTCAAACAAACGCTCCAAAAATACTGGAGAGGTACGAGACAAAGTAATGCGAGGCGTGCCATTGTTCATTTCAACTTTATGAACCACCGAACGAATATTAAGCCCTTTTCTTGGTCTATCCTTTGGAATTTGCTCAATTTTAGGCAAAAACAACTCATTGCCTTCACTATCCAAGCAAACCACTTCCTTTGAAAGTGTTTGGTACACCTCAGCGTTAATCAACTCACCCACCAAATCTTTATACTTCAAATAAAGCATTTCCTTTTCTAAATCCTTAATCTTCTGAATCAACGTCTGACGAGCCGTTTGGACAATTCTTCTACCAAAATCCTCCAATTTTACTTCATCCGCAACTTCTTCCCCAATCTCAAAATCAGGCTGAATTTTTTGTGCTTCAGAGAGCATTATCTTATCCGAATCCCAAATATCTTCAGAATTATCATCAACAATTTCCCTTGTACGCCACATTTCCAAATCTCCACTATCAGCATTGATAATGACATCAAAATTATGATCGGAGCCAAATTTTTTACGAATCATCGTCCTGAAAACATCTTCCAAGACTTTAATCATTGTTGGACGGTCAATGTTTTTTTCACGGGCAAATTCCGAAAATGATGCTATTAACTCTCCACTATGCATAGTTTTTTAACGATTTCCTTACTTTGAACTATTTAAAAAATTTATTTTATTTGAATGAAACCATTACGATTGCCTCTTTTATGTCATTATAAGACAATGCGACCGGAATAATTTCTTCATTTTTCTTTCTCTTTTTAATTTCAATTATCTGAATCCCCTCTCCCGATACCTCTGTCAATTCCCCTTTCAACTCCCCTCCTTGATTCAATTTTAATTGCAATTGTCGCCCGACATTTTTCTGAAACATTCTCTCCGATTTTAATGGATAACCGACACCTGGTGATGAAACCTCCAAGGTGTATTTTTCTGGCATTAATTCATCTAATTCCTGACCAATGGCACGGCTAATTGCCGAACACTCGTCTATTTTAATGCCTTCATCCGAATCCAAGAGAATACTTACCTTGCTATGGACTTTCGAAACTGATACTTTGATTTCAACAATAAAGAACTTTCCATCTTCTAACAATGGCTCTAATAATTGTTCAATTTTTGTTTTAAGCTCAACACTCATACTTCAGCCACAAAATTAACTTATATAAATTTTAAACAAAAAAGGAGGCTCTAAACCCTCCTTTTCCCCTATTCGTTTGCAAATATAATACTATTTTATTCAAAAACCAAATTTAATTAATAGTCGGCATTGCATAAATGTATATTTTAGCTCAAAATATATTTTATAATTGCATTCAAATACCCTCAAGCTACCTTAAAAATGCTGATTATTATGGTAATTAATTTATTTTATCGAAAATTAATTGTAAGTTTTCATTTTTTGACATTAATTTAGGCAAAATTTATTCATTACTTAAATTGGTCTGATTTGGTTAAAGCATTTTTTAGAAAGTTTTTTTTCTTGATAAATATCCTTTGGGGCATTTATTCTTTGTTGGTTTTTCAATTAAGCTTCTCTCTTAATGTGAAACACTGGCTGGCGGGTTTTCTGATGATGACCATGCCAGCTGTTTTGTTGCTCAATTTGGGTTTTATGCTTGCTTGGATTTATCTCAAATCTTCTCGATTTTTACTTTCTTTTGGCATTTTGGTATTAGGATTTCCATTCATTCAAAGAACATTCCAAGTGAATATTTTTTTTAAAAACCAAGAGGATATCAAAGAAAGTAAATCGCTTTCTATTATGAGTTATAATATGATGTGGTGTGATTCGTATGCTTATTTTCATGAACAAGATACCTCGAATGCCATAAATATCATACAATCATCGGTTGAAATTGATGCTGATATCAAATGCGTACAGGAATTATACAATTTAAATAGCAACTCTCAATTCAAAACATTAAAAAAGCTTAGAGGAAAAAAAGGATATTATACCTATGTTTATTCTTCTCCTGGCAATGAAAATGGGCAAGGGGAAATTGGCTTGGCTATTTTTTCAAAATATCCGATAATTGCCAAACAAGAAAAACATTGGGCAATTAATCATAATGGCTTATTGGCTGCTGATATCGTGGTCGAACAGGCTGATACCATCAGGGTTATCAATATTCAACTTCGTTCGATGGGGGTTCGAGTACAAAAAGTTTTGGATAATAAAGAAGACAAAGAGAAAGTTAAAAAAGAGGCAAAAACTATTTTCAATCAGTTGAAAGGAGGATTTGAAGACCGTTCTTTGCAGGTAAAAGAATTGGAAAAGTGGATTCAGGAAAGCCCTTATCCTGTCATTGTCTGTGGAGATTTCAATGAATTGCCTTATGGATTTGCCTACGGAAAAGTACGTAAATACCTAAACAATGCCTTTGAAGATGCTGGAAGCGGTTTTGGCTTTACCTATCATAAAAAACCAGGTTTTTTGAGAATTGATAATCAATTTTATGATGCTAAAAGGTTGGAAATTGCAAAATTTGCTACTTATGATAAAATCCCTTACTCTGACCATTACCCCATTAAAGCTGTATATTTAATTAAAAAATAGTTCACTTATTTGCTGTGATTCATGGAAAAAATTTATCAAATTGCCTTGACGCATGTCGAAGGTATCGGAAGCGTTTTCTTTCGTCAATTATTGACTCATTTTGGCAGTGCAGAAAATGTATTCAAAGCAAAAACCGACCAACTGCTCAAAATTAGTGGTATTCGAAGGTCTATTATTGAAAGTTTACATAAAAAACAACTCTTGGTTGAAGCAGAAAAAATTCTTAAGACTGCTGAAAAAGAAAAAATTACTCTCTTTTTTTCCACCGATAAAGATTATCCTTCAAGGCTAAAAAATATTTACGATGCCCCCGCCATCCTTTATTACAAAGGAAATGCAAATCTAAACCACTCCAAAAGTGTCAGTTTGGTAGGAACCCGGCAAGCTGGAGAATATGGCAAACGAGTAACCGAACAAATTGTACATGAATTAAAAGAAATAAATCCTTTGATTATCAGCGGATTGGCATTTGGAATAGACATTTATGCCCATCGGGCAGCTCTCGAAAATCATCTTGCTACCATTGCCGTTTTTGCCAATGGATTAGACATCACCTACCCTTCTCAACATGCCAAATACATTCAAGCCATACTCGAAAATGGAGGAATAATTAGTGAAAATGCCTTAGGAACACAGCCTTTCAGAAATCTATTTTTGGCACGAAACCGAATCATTGCTGCCCTAAGCGACGTATGTATCGTTGTAGAATCGGCGGCGAAAGGCGGGGCAATGGTTACTGCCGAATTTGCTAATAATTATCACAGAGAAGTTTTTGCTGTTCCAGGACAAATTTACCATAAATACTCCGAAGGATGCAACCATCTAATCAAAAACAACAAAGCAAATATATTCACAAGCACCGCAGAATTAGTTGAGCTAATGCACTGGAAAGAGGGACATTCTAAGCCAATTTTCAATAAAAACACCCTTGATTTGAGTTTATTCACAGAAGATGAGAGTCAAATCATTTCTATCCTTCGCATGGAAGGAGACAAACACATTGATGAATTAGGCTGGCAAATGCAAATAAGCCTCAACAAACTCGCTTCACTTTTGTTGAATTTAGAATTTCAAGGAATTATCAGGGCATTGCCTGGCAAAAAATTTGGTTTAAAATGACAAAACTATCCAATTTTTTCATTTTTTTGGGTAAATAAAATATTCAGCATCCTTCCATCCTCAGCAACAAACACAAGGAAGGATGCTTATCAACTTGACAATAATAATAAAGCCAAGAAAATATTTTCAATTTTTCATCCTTCTTAGTTTGTCCGCCTCTATAATAATTATTTTCCCAGACTCAATATCTATCAATTTTTCATCTTTGAAATCGGACAATGTTCTGATTGCCGTTTCAAGAGAAGTTCCTGCGATATTTGATAAATCTTCACGACTTATTTTCATAGCAACAGCCCCATTCCCCTCTTTTGAAAAATGTGCATGAAACTTCAACAATGCTTCCGAAACCCTTTTTCGAACAGAATTATACGCCAATTTCAGCAATTGCTCTTCATTAGATTTAACATTATTCGACAACAATTGAATAAACTTCTGAGCGACCTGACGATTTTTATGAATCAAGCTATAAAAATCATTTTTGGGAATCAAACAAACATCGCAATCCTCCATTGCCGTTGCCGATTCAGCGTAATTATTTTCTT
>CAYUFZ010000208.1:934-5354 GCA_964444025.1 uncultured Emticicia sp. | reverse complement strand
TGAGAATCTCTTCGACTTGATTTAATGTGACGGAGCATAAGGTGGTTTCTTTTTCAACGGATTGGGCAAATTCTTTGCGATGGTTTTCTCCTAATAAAATATTTTCGCCGAAAATATCTCCTTTTTTTAAATAGGCGGTTACAAATTCTTCTCCACTTTCATCAATGAAGCCAATTTTGACTTTTCCCGAATTGACTAGGAAAATTGTTGCCGAAACATCTCCTTGGAAATAGATAAATTCTCCTTTTCTGAAAGATAAAAAGGGATGATTTGCCGCATATCCTTTGTATTTATGCGGGCAAATCAAGGAGAATAAATTGACATTTTCAAATATCCAGTAGTTATTCATTTATTTTCTTGTAGTTTTTTTAAAAAAAACGTACATAAAATGAATTTATTATCGGAATACGCCGCTTAATACAACTGTTTCAATGCCCCTACCACTGAGTCAATTTCTTCGGCGGTATTGTATTTTCCAAAAGAGAAACGTACATTTCCTCGTTTATTATCTACTCCCAAGGCTGCCAATACGTGTGAGCCAACCTCTGTACCACTCGTACAGGCACTGCCTCCCGAGCAAGAGATTCCTTTGATGTCTAAATTAAATAACAGCATTTCATTGTCGTCGCTTGGAGGTAAGCTGACATTCAAAACAGTATAAAGGCTTGTGTCAAGATTGGCAGAATCTCCATTGAACTCAACTCCTGGAATGGAGTTTTTAAGTCCTTCTATCATACGAAGTTTGAGAGCTTCTATGTGAAGGCGATGTTTGTTCATGTCTTGATAGGCTATTTCCAAGGCTTTTGCTAAACCAATGATTCCATAGACATTTTCTGTTCCTCCTCTCATGTTTCGTTCTTGAGAGCCTCCATGGATAAATGGGGGTATTTTATTCTCCGAATTGATATATAAAAAACCTACCCCTTTAGGGCCGTGAAATTTGTGGGCTGCCCCAACTATAAAATCAACACCCGTTGTTTGCATGTCGTGTGGGTAATGCCCCATTGTTTGAACAGTATCTGAATGAAAAATAGCCCCATATTTTTTAGATATTTTTGCTATTTCGTATAAATTACTCAAATTTCCAATCTCATTATTGCCGTGCATCAAGGATACCAAGCTTTTCGGGTTGGATTGAAGCAATGTTGCTAAATCGTCCAAATCTATGTGTCCTTTTTCATCTAATTGTACATAGCTCAATTTGATTTTTTCATTTTTTGCCAAATCTTCTAAGGTATGCAGCACCGCATGGTGTTCGGTGCGGGAGGTAATCGCATGGGTCAAGCCAAGTGAATGAATACTGCCATGGATAGCAGTGTTGTCTGCTTCTGTACCGCCCGAAGTGAAAAATATTTCAGAGGGAGAAGCATTGATTAGCCCAGCAACAGTTTTTCGGGCTTTTTCAATGGCATTACGAACTTGTCTGCCATGGGCATGTATGGACGAGGGGTTTCCGAAGTTGTCGGTTAAATACGGAAGCATTGCTTCTAATACCGCTTCATCCAAGCGGGTGGTTGCTGCATTATCTAAATAAATTTTTGACATGAATGATATGATTAATGCTTGATACATTGAATGGTGGCTCAATGCCAAGTTGTTTGATGAAATGAACGAATGGTACAAAAATAATATTTGGTTTGATAGGAAGCAAATCCCATTTTTAAACAGCTTTAAAGAATATTATTTGGGATATTGTTTCTTATAGCTCAACACTGACATTTCTCTTGAATGCTGCTCCAAAATCAATCATGGATTCAGTTTTTAAAATTCCTGCAATATGGTCGATTTTATCATAAATGACACTCTTCATGTGTTCACTCGATTTGGCTACAATTCTGATATATAAAGTATATTGTCCAGTAATATAATAGCACTCTGTTACTTCTGGAATTTTTTTCAACTCTTCGATGATTTGTTTGGAGTCGGAGTCTTCTTTCAATACCAAACCCGTGAAGGCACTCCATTCATAGCCCAGTTTTCGCTCATCTAATATAATTCCTGCTCCTTTCAAAATGCCTAATTTTTTCATTCTTGATACTCTTTGGTGAACCATCGTGTTGGAAATGTCGAGTGTTTTGGCAATTTCTGAATATGCCTTTCTCCCGTCTTTTTCCAGTTGTTGAAGTATCTGAATGTCGTACTCATCGAGAATTGTTTGTATTTTCATTTTGACTTTTATTTTGATTTTTTTAATAAAATTAACTTATATTTTATTTATTATAAATTATTTAACTACTATTTTGCAAATAATACTAAAATTTGACATTTTTGATAATAAATTTTATGTCAAATGCTACAAACAATAGATGCAAATTATTTAATTTCTTTGGAAGAAAAGTATGGGGCTCATAATTATCACCCGATTGAAGCAGTGCTGGAAAAGGGGGAGGGGGTCTATTTATGGGATGTCAACGGCAAACGATATTATGATTTTTTGTCGGCTTATTCTGCCGTGAATCAGGGGCATTGTCATCCAAGAATTATTCATGCCCTAACCGAACAGGCTCAGAAACTGACCCTTACTTCTAGGGCGTTTTATAATTCTGTTTTGGGTATTTATGAAGAATTTATTACAAATTTTTTCGGTTTTGATAAAGTATTGCCAATGAATACGGGGGTAGAAGCAGTGGAAACCGCTTTGAAACTTTGTAGAAAATGGGCGTATTTGAGAAAAGGTATCCCACAAAATCAGGCAAAGATTATTTTTGCAAAAGGGAATTTTCATGGCAGAACGCTGGGGGTTGTCTCTGCTTCCAATGACCCGACTGCAAAGAAGGATTTTGGCCCTTTTTTGCCAGGAATTGAGCTTGTTCCTTACAATGATGTTGAGTCTATTCAAGCATTGTTGGAAAATGATTCGAGTATTGCTGGAATTATTTTAGAGCCTATTCAAGGAGAGGCTGGTGTAGTTGTACCTGATGAGTCGTATCTATTAAATGTCTCGAGGCTTTGCAAGCAACATCAGGTCTTGTTTATCGCTGATGAAATTCAAACGGGGATTGCTCGTACTGGTAAAATGTTGGCAGTGGACTATGCGTCAGTCAATCCTGATATTTTGATTTTAGGAAAAGCTTTGTCGGGTGGGGTATTGCCTGTTTCGGCGGTTTTGGCAAATGATGAGGTGATGCTTACCCTTAAACCTGGAGAGCATGGCTCTACTTATGGAGGGAATCCTTTGGCTTGTGCAGTGGCAATGGAGGCTCTGATGGTTGTAAAAGATGAAAAATTGGCAGAAAATGCTTTTTATTTGGGAAATATTTTCAGAAATGCCATGCAAGAATTGGCAAATGAAACGGGTATTATTACAGAGGTGCGTGGAAAAGGGTTGTTGAATGCGATTGTGATTGACTCGGATGAAACGTCTGAATTAGCATGGAATATTTGTTCCAAACTAAAGGATAATGGCCTTTTGGCGAAGCCTACGCACGGTAATAAAATCCGCCTAGCTCCGCCCTTGGTAATGGTAGAAACCCAACTCTGGGACTGTATCGATATAATTTCGGATACTGTTAGAAAGTTTTAGGAATTTTTCCTTTTGCTAGAGAGGAGGTGCAACTACGATGGATATAATGCAACATTTTGTTCACTTCCTCTTCAAATTCTATGTGATAATCTTCGTGGATTTTTTTAAGCTTTGATAATACAAATTCTGTTCTTCGAATAATGTATTGTTCGATGGTATCTGTTCGTTTATCAGAAAATTCTAATAAAGGGTATTGATTGTCAAAAAATGTATTTAATAAATAAAGGGTCAATTCGATTTCGCCGTTTTTATCTTTGGTTATCTTGACATAATCGGTTATTCGACCATTCAGCTCTCGCATGTCCATCATCATCCAGCCAGGGCTTTCGTGATACATTCTTGAAACTTTGTCAATGCGGCTTTTGATGAAGTCTTTTGCTTCTTTTTGTGTGGTGTCGCTTCCAAGCAATTGAAAGTGCAATTGATTGATTAATAAATCATTTTTTGAAATAAGTTTCAATAATAGTTTATCTTTTTCTTCAGTACTTTGATTTAAAATCGCTATTTGTAGTTCTTTAGGTATTTTTGCCATTGCTCGATAATCATAACGATAGCTCTTTTTTATTCAGAGCTATCTTAGTTTATATTTATTTTGCACTAATCACTTCTACTTTAAAAATAAGCGGTGAGTAAGGTAGAATTTTAGGGCTACTGCCATTTGTTCCATAGCCTAAAGAAGAAGGGAATATCAAAATAGCCTTTTCTCCCACTTTCATCTTCAACAATCCCTCTTCAAATCCTTTTACCACCGAGCCATCTCCCAAAGCAACATCAATTTGTCCAGAATCAAATTTCGTGACATTGCTTGCCAAATAGCCTTCATATTTCACGGTTGCCAATAATCCTGCTTTCAGCTGTGTGCCGTTGGAAGGAAGTTCTCTCACAAATCTCAAGCCC
>CAYUFZ010000208.1:0-873 GCA_964444025.1 uncultured Emticicia sp. | reverse complement strand
AACCGACAAATTGACGGTTTTTAAATAACTGACATAATCTTCAATCTGTTGGTCTTCCGAACGAAGCTTCAGGATTTCCATATCCAAACGTACCACGGAGTTGGCCGGAACATTGCCATTGGTTTGAGTACCGAATGCGTAAGCAGATGGAACCAAAAATACCCCACGTTCTCCTTCTTTTAGAATTTTAGTTGCTTCGGTGATACAAGGGATATAGGCATATCCATGAATAAACTTGACTGGTGTTTTGGTCAGTCGAGAGGAGCTATCGATGGGTGTTCCATTGAGAAGTGAGCGTGAATAATGTATCGTCACTTCGTCGCCTACTTCGGCATTTCTGCCTAGGCTGTTGTTTTTGTAGAAATAGTGAATGCCCTCTTGGGTGCTGATTGTTTGTAGATTTTTACTGCTGATATACTCTTGTATTTCTTGGGCATTTTTTTTGCTGACGGCATCAACATCGTTTTCTAAAAACTTGCTACACGATGCAAAATAGATGCTTAAAATTCCGATGAGTAAAAGATTCTTTCTCATAATTTATCTTGGATTTGAATGGATACCTTAAACATATAACCATTAAAAAAAAGTTAATATTGTTTAAGGTATCAAAAAAAATTATTTCACATCCAAAATTTCCATTTCAAAAACCAAAGATGCAAATGGCGGGATAACTCCACCACTTCCTTGTTCGCCATAGGCCATCGACGATGGAATCACAACCAATGCTTTTTCTCCTTTTCTCATCATCGACAAAGTTACTTCCCATCCAGGAATGACAGCTCCTTGACCAACCTGAATTTCAAATTTCGGACCAGGTTTTCCGACCGAGGTGTCAAATACTTTGCCATCCAAGAATTTTCCAGTATATTCTAC
>CAYUFZ010000207.1:0-5361 GCA_964444025.1 uncultured Emticicia sp. | reverse complement strand
AAGGATAAAACATTGATAATCAAGCACAAAAACCTTAAAATACAACTAATATTTATACTCTTTCTTTATATCATTATATATTAAGAAAAGTATTAAACCATTACATTTTTACAAAACGCACCTCAACCCTTCTATTTAGAGACTGATTGGTGATAGAGATAGGTTCATCAGGACCTTTGCCTATCGCCATAATCCTTTCCTCATCGATTCCTTTATCTATTAAATACTCTTTACATACAGTTGCCCTATTCAAAGAGAGCTTTTTATTTTCATTCCTATCCCCTTCATTAGAAGTATGCCCTATTAACTCAATGCTTAAATTAGGATTATTCACCAATAATATAAGAAGTCTATTTAATTCTTCGATAGACTCAGAAAGGAGAGTTGCCTGCGATTGTTCAAAATGAATATTTTTTAAGATAAACCTATCCCCCCTATTCACTGGAACACCCTCAAACAATAGCATTTCCCTTTTTATTGTTATGTCTTTATTCTTTATAGCTGTCCTTTGTTTCAAGGAAGTTCCTTTCCAAACAGTTATCGGAGTCTCAATTTTAAAAATGATTCCTGCTTGACGGAAACTTAGCCTATTGGAAGCAACATTTTTTCCAGTTCTTATAAAATCCAATTCATCTTGGGCATAAGTGAGTAGCGGCAAAAACACGCCAAGACTCATTTTGTTTAGAAAATCGAAATCATTATGACCAACTAATCCAATTTCAGTAGCGACTAAAACAGTACGGATTGGTTCGCTTATATTTTTACGCAACAAGCCATTGCCATTAATCAAGACCCCTTTTCCATCATCTACTGCATTATGCGGGATACTCGAATAAAAGACCTTTGCCTGAATGAACGATTTTTGAAAATATTTACTCAAGCCCAAAGAATAAGAAGAGAATTTATTGGCAAGAAACCATTTACCATATTCAGAATCAGCAGAAATTTGGATTGGGTCAGGGTCTTTAAGCGTATTAACCAAAAGAAACCTATCAATTCCAACATTTACTTGCCAAGTATTATTCAAAGAATAATTCAAATCGACACCAATATTATTAGAGATTTTAAAAAAGTACCTATTTTCACCCTTCGAAGTGACAGTATTTCCCAGAAAAAAATTTTGGATCGAGTTAGGTTTTAATTTCAAATTACCAGAAGTCAACTCTACTTTTGGAGGCAAAGCCCAAGTAAGCCCGACATGAGGATTGATGGTGATTTTAGGAAGAATAATTTTGCTTTGAGCAAAACCCAATAAACTAATGATGACAAATAAAAAGATTAGATGTATTTTCATTGCTTATTGGGTTTAGTTGTGTTTACTCTGCTTTGACACTTTTAATGTAACGGACAATATTAGCATACAAATTATCTTGCGAGGAATTTTGTAATTCACGAATGAATTGACTTCCGATAATTGCACCAGCAGCATATTGAGATGCCTTCATAAAACTTTCGTTATCTTTGATACCAAATCCAATTAATCTAGGATTCCTTAGATTCATGGCATTGATACGATTAAAATATGATTCCATCGTGTCGGAGATTCCGGAAGTTGCCCCTGTAACACTGGCACTACTTACCATATATATAAAGCCCTCAGAAATTTCATCAATCCTTTTGACACGAGCATCCGAAGTTTGCGGAGTAATCAAGAAAATATTAAGCAAACCATACTTATCAAAAATCGCTTTATATTCATTATCAAACTCCTCCATTGGTAAGTCGGGTAAAATCAAGCCATCAACTCCCACCTCCTTGCATTTTTCGCAGAAATTTTCGATACCGAACTGAATCACCGGATTGATATATCCCATCAAAATAATAGGAATACTCACTTTTTGTCGAATACCACTCAATTGTTCGAATAACACCTTTAAGCTCATTCCATTTTCAAGAGCTATTTGATTCGATTGTTGAATTGTTTCACCATCAGCTACTGGATCAGAATAAGGCATTCCAATTTCCGCTATGTCGGCACCTGCTTCTTCGAGGGCTTCTAAAACTGTTACCGTATTATTTATGGCAGGAAACCCTGCGGTAAAGTAAATATTTAATACTTTACCAGTTTTATTTTGAAAAAGATTTGTAATTCTGTTCATTTAAGAAAATAATAAATAAGTACGTACTGAAAAAGTATTATTTTTCAGCCCAATAATCGAGTACCAATACCTTATCAAGGTGAGGTTTCAAAACTTCGACAAAAGCTTTGTGAGCTGGATGAGGCAAATACACCGCTCTGTCTTGTTCAGATTGAAAAGTCACAAAAAACAAATGCGTAAACCCTTGATTAATATTTTCAGGGCTATTGTTAGTTCCCCATTCAAAATCAGCTATTTCTTTGATTTGCGAAGGTAAGGCACGAAAAGCATCTTCTACTTTTTTTACATCGGCAGCAGAGCTTGTGTCCTTGAACTTAAATAAAACGGCATGTCGTAACATTTTCACAGATTGTTTAGAAGATTGAGCCGTTCCTGCAAACGACATAGATAAAAACAAAGCAAACGCAATTAAAACAGATTTCATAAAGATTGAGAGGTTGATAGATTATGAATAATTAAAAAAATAAAAAACTTGGCAATCAACAAGGCATTCTCCTTCCTGACTAATTATAGGTACTTCATATAAGTATCTAAATCTTTATCCCCTCTTCCAGACAAATTAATTACGACGGTTTCATCAGCCCTTGCATTCAAATATGGTAATACAGCCAGAGCATGAGCAGATTCAATTGCTGGAATAATTCCTTCCAATTTTGACAATTCAAATCCTGACTGAAGCGATTCGTCATCTGTGATGGCAAAAAACTTGGCTCTTCCCGAATCCCACAGATGAGCATGCATTGGACCAATGCCTGGATAATCCAAACCTGCCGAAATAGAATGAGGCTCTATCACCTGTCCATCTTCGGTTTGCATCAATATACTTTTACTCCCGTGAAGAACACCCGATTTTCCTAAAAATGTAGTAGCAGCAGACATTCCAGAATAAATACCGTGTCCACCAGCCTCCGCTGCAATTAGTTGAACAGAAGCTTCATCCAAATAATGATAAAATGCACCTGCAGCATTCGAGCCACCGCCGACACAAGCAATGACATAATTTGGCAACTCTGTACCTATTTTTTCTTTAAGCTGCCAGCGTATTTCCTCAGAAATAATCGCCTGAAAACGAGCCACCATATCAGGATAAGGGTGCGGTCCAACCACCGACCCTATAATATAATGTGTATCAATAGGATTATTAATCCAATGACGCATTGCCTCATTGGTAGCATCTTTCAATGTTTTCGACCCACTCGTTGCCGGTCTTACCTCCGCTCCAAGCATTTTCATTCGAGCGACATTCGGAGCTTGACGCTTGATGTCGATTTCTCCCATATATACAATACATTCCATTCCCATTAAAGCACAAACAGTGGCAGTCGCTACACCATGTTGCCCAGCACCCGTTTCGGCGCCAATTTTATTCTTACCCAATTTTTTGGCAAGTAAAATCTGTCCAATGGTATTATTTACCTTATGAGCCCCCGTATGGCAAAGGTCTTCTCGCTTGAGATAAATCGTTGTTTGATATTTTTCCGATAATCTTTCTGCCAAAAATAATGGCGTAGGTCTTCCGACATAATCTTTCAACAAAGCATGGTATTCTTGTTGAAAAGAAGGTTCAGCGATAATTGTAAGATAATTTTGTTGTAATTCTTCCACATTTGGATACAACATTTCAGGGATGTAAGCACCACCAAACTTCCCATAATATCCTTTTGCATTAACTGCATAGGGTGATTTCTCCGTTGTTATCATTTAATTCAATCCCTCCTCAGGTTTAAGTTTCGCTAATAAATCACTAATTTTACTTATATCCTTTAGCCCAGGCATCACTTCAAACTTACTATTTACATCAATCGCATAAGGCTTTGGGGTAATATGATGAACCAAATCGATGTTTTGAATATCTAAGCCACCAGCCAAAAAATAAGGTTTTTGATTGTCGTATTGCGTCAATACCCCCCAATCAAAAGCCACACCATTTCCTCCATGACTATCCCCTTTGGCATCGAACAGAAAAAAATCGACGTGAGGTTTATAATTATTTAATTGAGTAAACACGAAACTACCATCTACACTAAAAGCTTTTATGATACTCACCCCTTTTTGTCTAAGATTTTTGCAAAAGTCAGGCGTTTCATTTCCATGGAGCTGAGCATAATTCAGTCCATACTTTCGTGTTGTCTGCAAGATATAATCTACCGTTGCATTCACAAATACCCCTACTTTTTTAACAGAAAAAGGTATTGTGCCTAAACTCTCGATATTGAGAGAATTTTCCACAAAACGAGGAGATTTATCATAAAAAATAAATCCAATAAAATCCGGTTTTAGCTCGATGAGTGCCGCAATGTTCTCAACATCACGCATCCCGCATACTTTTAGTTTCATTTTACAATAGTTCACCCAAAGGGCAGATTTGACCAATCAACAAATGTCTTTCGACAATGATGTTTTTGTAAATGATTGAATAATAATCAAAATTAACTCAATTAGATTATTTTAGCTATAAATTCTGCTAATTTTGTTCCTGGATTCGTTTCTTTCATAAATGTTTCTCCAATCAAGAAACCCTTATATCCATAAGATTTCAATAAAGTTATTGTTTCGGGTTGGCTAATACAGCTCTCTGATATTTTTACTTTACCCTCGGGAATCAGCGAAGCCAAGTGCATGGAAGCATTGACATTGTTTTCGGCGAAATTTTTAAGATTTCGATTATTCACCCCTATAATATCCACAAATTCTAATGGAGATTGACGCAATTCTTCTTCATCATGAATTTCGAGAAGTACTTCTAAACCCAATTCATGAGCTTTTTTCCCAAGATTTTCGATTTCAGAAGGACTTAAACAAGCGGCAATCAACAAAATTACATCTGCCCCCCAAGCCTTTGCCTCCAATATTTGATACTCATCAATCATAAAATCCTTTCTCAGAATCGGAATATTCGGATTGGCGATACGGGCTTTTTGCAAATCTTCTGCCGAGCCACCAAAAAACGCCACATCAGTCAATACAGACAAGCCCGATGCTTGGGCTTTTGCATAGCCTTGGGTCACCTCTTCCAGCGATAGCGTATCATTAATAACTCCCTTAGACGGCGATTTCCTTTTGTGTTCGGCAATAATACCAGATGCCCCCTCTGCTAACAAAGCCCGAACCAAAGAATTTGTTTTTCTCGAGAAAAAGACACTATTTTTTAGTTTTTCTTCGCTGATTGATTCCTTTGCTTGGGCAACTTCTACTGCTTTTTGAGCAGTAATTTTATCTAAAATTGTCATTTTATAAGGCTTGTAAAGTGGTCAATACTTTT
>CAYUFZ010000206.1:0-5424 GCA_964444025.1 uncultured Emticicia sp. | reverse complement strand
TTGGGATTATTAAGAACAATTTGGATTAATTCGGCTGCAGAAATCGACCATTTATCCATAAAAATTCCTGCCAATTTTAAGTACAAATTCATTTCTTCATTAAATTCCTCCCACGGTGTTTTTATACTCATGTTTACATTTTCTTTTTTTAGCACCTCAAATTTATCACTCGAATGATGAAATGCAGGGCCGTTACTTTCAGATATGCTTTCTCCCGCATAAGTTTTTTCGCCTATACCAATAGCCATTCGGACATCTATGGTACTTAATTTTTTTCGTTCATCAAGCGGTTCTACTTTTTTAATGAGAGCTTTTATTTTCAAGGCTTTTTTTAATGCTTCTTCAGGATTTGCAATCTCTATTTGAAAATAATCCCCTGATTCTAATTTCCAATCCTTAGGGCTATCGCCCCATGTAGCCAATAATTTTTTGAGTGGTTGCAACCATACCTCTTGGTTTACCAACTTTCTTGATGCGATAATATCTCCTTTAATAACTGCTATCATGCTTTGCTCTTTTATACCATACAAAGATATAAAAAACATTCCTTATTTAAGGAATAATTTAAAACATTCCTTATTTAAGGAATAATTTAAAACATAATAGGTTGTTTAAATGATAGGAAAACATTTAACTCAAAAAAGCTTATATCTCATCATTTTATACCAATTTTATAAAGCGTTTTTATCCCAAAAATAAACTCCCCTCGAAAATCAAGGGGAGTTTACAACATACTCTATTCAACCTATAAATATTACGACGTATTTATTCCTACTTTACTCCCTTTTAAAATTCCCTCCCCACGTGGAGGAGAGAATCGTCATTTTTATTGGAAAAGGGTTGAATCCAATAGATGTTTGAAAGGAATTGTTTCCTTTCTTTTGATTGCTTTACTACTGCAACATTTTTTAGTTTTTGATAAAGTGTAATATTGTATTTTTCTCATAAATACAATACAATATTCGTACTTATATTTTAAACATCAAAACTATTTAATCATTTTTTTTAATTTTACCTTAAATTTATTAAAATAATTTAAAATTAAATAGATATTATTATAAATAACAAACATTTAATGCTTTTTTTAGAGGAAAAATTAAAAAATAAATACTATTACATTTACATCTATATTTAATAAAAAATAAAAAACATCTATTTTTTGACATTAAAATTTAACTTATATTTTCTAAAAATTAATCAATTTTGATAAAAATAAAACAAAAAGCATATCTAAAAAATATATTAAAAAAATTGCACTATTTCAATATGTCATTCAAAACAAGTACAATAAAAAAAGACCCTCTTTTTACGAAGGTCTTAGGTATTAATGAATTATATTTTTTGAAGTTTCTCGGCTGCTTTTTCCAAAGTTTCATCATCCTTGGCAAAACAGAACCTTAAAATTTTATTATCTAATCTATCGGAATAAAAAACAGATATTGGAATCGAGGCGACTCCCAATTCTTTGGTCCAACGGATTGCCAAATCATAATCATTATCATCACAAATATTTTTGTAGGATAATAATTGAAAAAAGCTCCCCTCGGCAGGTATCCATTCAAACCTCGACCCTTTCAAAGCATTTATAAATTTATCCCTTTTCTTTTGATAGAAATCAGTAACTTCCAAGTAATTATTTTTATCTTTCAGAAAATCTGCTAAAGCATATTGCATCGGTGTTGGACTCGAAAAAGTAATCCATTGGTGAGCCTTTCTAAACTCCGCCGTTAGTTCTTTCGGGGCTAAACAATAGCCTAATTTCCAGCCGGTCGTATGAAAGGTTTTTCCGAAAGAGCCACAAACGAATGTTCTTTCATATAAATCTGGGTGCATAGCAGGCGACAGATGTCTTCGACCATCAAAAATGATATGCTCATACACTTCATCCGACACCACAAAGACATTCGAATCCTTCAGAATCGCCGCCAAACTATCCAAATCACTCGAAGTCAAGCATTTACCCGTAGGATTATGCGGGCTTGTGAGCATTAAAGCTTTCGTTTTGGGAGTTAATTTAGATTTTACGAGCGTCCAATCAATACTAAAATCATTGTCGGGAGATAAAGTAATTGGAACAGCAACCCCACCATTTAATTCGATTGCAGGCAAATAACTATCATAAGCCGGCTCAAAAACAATCACCTCGTCTCCGGGGAGAATCAAAGCCGTGAGCGTCGCATATAAAGCCTCCGTACAGCCAGAGACAATCGTAATTTCGGTATCAGGATGATACTTTATTCCGTATAAATCTTCTGTTTTTGCAGCCAAAACTTCCCTTAGAGCAAAAATTCCCGCCATTGGAGCATACTGATTCATTCCTTGCTGCATGTACTGATTGACCAGCGAAACCAGCTTTTCTGAACAATTATAATTGGGAAACCCTTGCGACAAATTCAAAGCACCAGATTCCAAAGCCAATTGCGACATCACCGTAAAAATCGTTGTGCCGACTTTCGGTTGTTTCGATTGAAGATACATACCTATTTTTTAATTTTTTCTAATTCAGATTTCAATTCATCTACCAAATTCCCAATTTTATTGAAAGGCATGACAGGTTCGGGTAAAACAAAACTCACAAAAGCTTTAATTTCCCACGTTTCCAAAATATCTACTACCGGAATTTCTATTCCTGGAAAACGATTATTGTCATTAGAGAGCAACAAAGTCCCTTTCAATTGTATTTGGCTATAAGCTCGACGGTAAATGATGCCATGATTTTTGCTAACAACGACATAATTTTTTCCATCTTTAATTTCCTGCCAATTTCTAACCAAAGAGCCAACCAAAATTGCCCCAGGATAAGTAAAATCCTCTCCCGCCTCGAAAGCCCGATACTCCCCCACCTCAAATCCTGGGATATTAAAAGGAGCCAGTGTCTTTAAAAAATAAAAATCAGATTGCTTCAATAAATACTCACTGAATTGATTTCTTCGTACCAATTGAATATTTTGAGTCAATAAGGGGTTGTAATAATTAGGAGGAATCGATACCGAAGCAGCTATTTCTGCAACAGGACTAGCAACACTCGTCGGTGGAGGCGAAATAGCTTGTTGTGCAACAAAATTATTCGAAGGCGTTTGGGGTAAAGAAGGCTCATTTACCGAAGTCTCCCCCATATATTTTTTCAATAATTCACCAATTGACGAAGTATTTGCCAATTCGGTATCTTGATTAAAATGAAAATCGTGAAAAGCATCATTCCCTGACGATTGTTTTGCAGTCGGAGGAATAATCGGTTCAGGAGGCGTGTTCGTAACAGACTTAGGTTCAAAATTAAAAGTAATGTCGGGTGTTTCACGAATTTTTCGGACATCCTTCTTTACCAAATCATCTACAGAAATCCCAAAAGTATTGGCAATAATTTTCAATAAATCTACCGGAGGCACCGCCCTCGACTCTTCATACGCTCCTACATTTGCCCTTTTTGTACCAATTCTTCTTGCGAATTGCTCCTGAGTCAGCCCATTGATACGACGTAAATATTTGATATTACTACTGATAAGCGACATACCTTATTTCTATTTTATAATAGATATTGTTTGATAAACGATTGCATTCACCAAAAATAGCTAAAAATTTTAGCAAAAGGCAAGAAAAAACAATAAAAAAACGGAAGCATCACACTTCCGTCTTCAATTCATTTAAAAAGTACCAAAAGGACCACTTAGCCGACTGATGGTTTCGAGAGCTTCATTAATCCACTTTTTCATCATTTCATTCATTTAGTTTATAAAAATATTACTATTTTCCGAATCTTGTCTTCATCACAAGACATTCCGAAAAAACGAGTGTTCATATAATTAAACAACTCATTTACAAATATTTACAAATATCGCTTGTTGTAAAAATTTAATACAAAGTTCGGAATTTTACAATAAACTAAAATAGACAACTTGAAATAATACAACAAGTCGATTAAATAAGTCAACAAAAATTAGAATAATACCGTAAGTTCTTTATAAATTATCATCAAAAAAGCCCGAAAAATCGGGCTTTCAATTAATATTCATCTTCAAAATACGAATTACCGAAATCATCTTCATCCTCGAATTTACTATTTTTAGAAGCATTTTTTTTCAGGATAGCAATTTGCCCCGAATGATATAAATCATGGTGAATGATTCCATGCAACAACGTATAAAAATCATATTCAGCACCCGGCACTAATTCATTCAAAAAAGCATCATCTTTATCCTTCAAGCCAGTCATTAATTCATCATGGCTTAGGGTTAGTTCCATTTGAAGCGTTTCCCACTCAAATGCATCAATTTCTTTGAGATTTCCCCAATTTTGTTTTTCTGTTTCAATGGCAAAATCAGCATCTCCCTGAATTTTTTTGAGGGCAAAGATTCTCCAAGTCGTGATATGATACACCAATTCAGCAATCGTATGTATATTTTTTTGACGATTACCCGCATCTTTAGGCTTGATATCCTTCAAATTTTCCAAAATAGATGGGCCATGCCAAGCCCCGCCATGAAAAGTAACATTTAATAAGTTTTTGATTCTTTCTAACTCAAAATTCTGTGTTAGTTCTTCCATTTTCTTCAATTTTCAATTAATACATTAAATTAATCCCACAACACCCATATCATACCCAGATGATAGTGTCATGTTGAATCAGACCAGTCAATAATTTATAATAATCATAATCCTGCCCCGGAACCATTTTGTTCAATAACGAATCATCATGACCTTGAAGTACCCGAACGAGTAATTCTTGATGATGTTTCAATTCATTAACTAAATTTGTCCAATTTTGTTGAGAAGTTTGAGCATCATTACCGTAATTTTCTTCCTCCGAGAGCAAGTCAAAATGAATGTTATTCTTCAATTTCTCCAAGACAAAACTTCGCCAGGCAATTAAATGGAACACATTTTGGGCAATGGTATGTTTTGAGAAAGATTTCTGATGAGAGACCAACTCAAGAGGAATAGAATATAGCATTTCCATCACAGACGGACCATGCCAAGCATCTCCCCGAAAAACAGTTTCAAGATTATCAATGATTCGTTCTAATTCATTATTTTTCATTTGACTGATGAATTTTTATGCAATTTGATAAATCGATTGAAGATTGGCAATCGATTAGAGAATTATATTTTAAATTTTAGAGTAATTGACGAATAAATTGAAAAATAAAATACAAACCCGATAGTAGAAAGCAGTAGAAATATTTTTCAGATTACAAAATTCGGTATTTTTTCTTGTTTTCTTGCCACATCGACATTAAATTTACTTCTTAACCTAAACTATTCAATTAGTATGAAAACAACACGAATTTTACTGCTTTTTCTTCTTGGAGCAGTATCTGTATTTGCCCAAAAGAAGAAAAACCCCACGTCCACTCCTACTTCCAATAATATAAGCGAAGTAAAAGTTGATAAAAAAATGTACAATGGACTACAATGGAGAAATATAGG
>CAYUFZ010000205.1:0-5437 GCA_964444025.1 uncultured Emticicia sp. | reverse complement strand
TTGTGCTTTTAAAGAAACTTAAAATGGTAGATTTAATTATGTCAAACATCATCATCAGTATCGACTGTTCATTGTCTATGAATGAAATGAACGCTAATTTATTGGTAAAAAATATCAATCAATTCATCGAAAAGAATCAAGACAAAAAAATAAATGTCAGTATCTTTAATTCCGTAGTCGGGAATCGGATATTACCAGAAGGTGAAATATTTGTTCAAGATTTTAGTTTCATTGGAAGCTCGCCTATCTACGCCAGCATCTTTGATAATTTAAAGCGTTTAGACCATAACGATAAAAATATTTTTTATATCTTTATATCTGATGGACTTGGAAATGAACCTGACAATGCAGAGATAAAACAAAAAGTAGAAAAGTTATTAGCAAAACACCAAATACATTTCATCAATATTGGACATCTGGAAACTTTAGGAAACTTTTACGATTCTTATTTTTACTTGAATGATTTAGAAGAAATCAATCAGCCTAATGCGTTAGAGGAAACTTTTACAAATATATCGGATCTAATTAACAACTATTAATACTCAAACTCCCCATGAATATTCATATTTTCAGAACATCCGGAGTGAGCGATGAACTATTTGCTATCGTTCATAAAACACTTAGCCTTGGCAATAAACCAGCCATTATAATCAAACAACACGACAAACCTTTAAATATTCGACCAGGAGTTTACGATGAATCTTTTTATTTCAATTTTTGTCAAGACCTAAGAAAAAGTTCAGATTACGATATCGGGGATGTTGAAATTATTGTACTTTTGACCGAACAACGTAATCGTCGAAATCATTTTAACGGAATTGATTTTAGAAATAAGAATTGCTTTGTTCAAACCAATGATTATGATTTCATTGTTGAGAAACATGCTGGATTCCCGGTAGCATACCTGACCCTTGCGAGTGCTATTCTTACAAAATTAGACTTAGAAACTGCTCAAAGCTTATTAAGACAAACCACTGGTGGCACCATGATGGATTATACAGGCAACAAGAGTGATATTATTTTTAAAATAAAAACAGCAGATATCGATCTCGATACTATAAAAAAACTCATTTCTGCTGGTGTTACCATACCCGAAATGAATTGTATTTTCTCTATTTTCGAAAATATCAGAAAAGTATATCTCGGCAATAACACATGGTATCAATTAGCAGAACAAAATGGAGGATTGACAATAGCAGATGGAGATAAAAGTATAATACTTAAATTACGGAATCTGGATGTTAGTATTAACTTACAGCCAAAAAATTTAGCTTTTTATTTGTTTGTTCTTTGCTTCCCCAACCCCCCAATGAATAAAGTTCATGCAACAAATGGACGTTATAATAAAGTAGTTAATGATATTTATGAGGCTATCCCAGGCAGTGGATTAAATTGGAAAAACGAATGGATGTCTAGAGACAACTTGACTGAAACTGTCTCACATATAAAGAATACTTTAGAACAAACGCTTGGTAAAGAAATTGCTAAAAATTATATTATTATCAATCAAAAGACTGGTTATAAATGCAACTTACCTTTTGATTTGGTTTCTATCGAAACTAAAAATGAATCCTTAGTAAAACAATTAGATAAACTTAGATCGCTTGAGCTATAGAGCTGTATTTGTTAACTAATCAATATTGCCTTATTCTTGCATGAGTTTTACTGAAAAATTCCACGAATGCCATCATAACATTCGTGGAATAAAATTATAAGGAAAGCACTCCAAACCTTAACTAAGAAAAAACACTAATTAATCCAATTCCCAATCATCCGCTTTTCCTCCGATATTGATTCGACTATATAACCTATTATAAGAAGTGGCTATCTTGTCAAATGTATCCTTTACTCCTTTTTCATTCTTGGCAAACGCCATTACTCTTTTAGAATCAATGCCATAATCTATGGCACTTTTTTCTACATCAAAATCAGTTCCGATAAAACTAAACGCCCAATTTCCGCCAACTTTTAATTCATTTATAAGCGAACGAATCGAATGATTGGTAAACTCGTTCGAACAATTCTCTTCACCATCCGTCAAAATAGTTACCAAAACATTATAATTTTCTTGGTTCTTCAATTCTAATTTCAGTTTCATTACAGACTGTCCAATAGCATCGTTTAGCGGAGTTAAGCCACTTGGTTCAAAATGCATCCCTAAATCATAATCAAAACATTTAATTGGTACAGAATTTTCTGAAATGTATTTTATGCCTTGAGAATTGAACGTTACAAAAGAAATATAATGCTCTTGATTAGGATATCTCTCCTGATTTGACCTAATACACGACAATAATTCTTCAAAACCTGAAATTGTTGGCTTTGCAATAGAAGACATTGAGCCACTCTCGTCAACGATAATTAAGTTGATAATTTTTTGTGTGTTGTTACTCATTTTTTTTCTGTGTTTATAGTTTAAAATTTAATTACGATTTACTCATGAATTTCAAATACTTGACTACATTTTTTTACGACACTTATTTACATAATAAATCTTCAAGCTTTCGTCTATACGAATCACCTCTACGATCTAATGAAGAGCGTAAGTTTGTCCCATGCAAATCATCTCTACTCTGAAAATTATGCGGAGCTATCAGTCCATTACCCCCAATTTTACTTAATAAACCATTGGTATATTCCTCATTTTCGTTTAAAAACATATTTGAAAATGACTTTAATTGTTCCCTAATTTGAGAAATGTCTCCTTCTGGAACATTCAATAATCGTAAATCATTGTGAGGATTTATGACCTTACTAACATGATAACACCCTGATATATAATCCTCTCCATACAATAGTATTAATATTGGCTTAGCCAGCATGTCTTTATTCCAGATATTATCCTCAATACTCTCCTTGGTCAAGCTCAATCGCTTTCCTGTTGGGAGATTGCTCTGAAAGTCATTACAAGAAAAATGATTATTCCCCGAACGATACTTGGTTGTCTGTTTTTGCTTGAAGTTTGATAACAAAGTATCCCCATGGTCTCCAAAAACCTTTGAGTAATTCGACTTTATGACATATTTCAAAATCTCATATTTTTCAGAATTCGTCACCTGGTCGTTCTCCTTATTTTTGAAATAGTAATGATATATAATTGGAATAATTGAGTTTTTAGATTTTAATTTTTGAATTCCCAAATTCATTAATTCATCTAACACATTTTCGATACTTATTTTTATTTGTTCCCAATTATTGATAATTTCATTACATGCCGCCTGAGTAAAATTATCCGTTTTGAACAGAACATTATCCCCAGCAACATACAAACATACTCTCAAAATAAAGTCTGATTCAATTCTGAAACTTTTATACTTATTTTTAAGATTACTAAAATCAATTTTCAAATTCCCAACTCTGTTCTCATCTTGAGTAATAAATTTGGAAACAATAGAAAACAACAAGTCATTTTTACTTAATTTTTTACCTCCGTCATTAATTCTTGTAAAAAATTCAATTGCCTTATCTAAATCACTTCCTATATATTCCGTAATATCTTCAAAATCGAGATAATCCGTTTTAGTTAATTGACTTTTAAGGACCAAAACCCTATCCATAATATAATCCTGAATCTCTTGAGTTTGGTTTTTCACCTCATTCAATTCACGGATATACCTTCTCAAGGAATGGCTATTATCATCTATTTCCATTAATTTATATAAATCTGAGACTTTGACAGAACATTCCCATCCTTTCTTACTCTGATTTTTTCCGTTTTTAATGAAACTAAAATTCAATGGATACTAATACCATTATCACTATCTTCTTCATTATCTATCAGACCATAATTCTTAGGTAATAGATTGAAATACAAACACTTATCACCAAAACCATTGACACCTATTAAAATGGATGTTAGGCGTTGTTGACCATCGCACACAGAAAACGCATCTGTCTGATGACATACATCATTAGCCTTGATTCTTAAATCGGTAAGGAATTTGAAAACACTAATTTGAGCTGGGGCTTTCCAAATAAAAAATTTGGGTAATGGATAATTTTCAAAAATTGAATCAAATAGCTTTTCTATTTGCTTCTCTTTCCACGTAAAATCACGTTGAAATTCAGGTATAACATATCTATCACTGCTTGCTTCCTGAATAAATTTTCGAATACTTAAACTAAATCTTGCCATAAGATACTTTTATTTATTTGTTAAAAAATTCAAACTTGATTATAGATTTTCAATAAAATAGCATCAATATTTTTTATTCAATCAAACAAACCAATTAGTGCCTTTCAGCTAAAACTTTCTCACATCAAGAAGCTCAATTCCAGCTTTCGCATAAGAATCTTCTGGAGTCGAAAAGATTGAAATTTTCTGAAAAGGTTTTAGACGAATATTTTCTTCTTTGGTGACATAATTCCATTGTAATAAATCATTCACCAATACCTCAAATTCATCTAATGTCACTTCAGGATTCCTTTTTAACAGCCCCATTAGTCGCCCACCTCCCACTTTTCTCGGGGTTTGATGTTCTTTCGTAAGAGCCGATAATGCCTTTGCTTTTTTCTCTCCCTTTGCCAACAAATCCGTATATTTCTCGTAAGCACTTTTTGATATTTTATTGTAATCTTCCATACTTGACCCTACATAAAATATTTGAGCCCCAATCATGACATTGATAGATTCTTGCTGCTTTTCAGAACAACTTTCATAAAGCCCAACCAAAGATTTGCAGATGTGATACAATAATTCTATTTTTCTTTTTTCATTTTTTTTATTTAATTTTTATAAAAATTCTATTCTTAAACTTGTATTTTTTATTCGTTTAATTTTCTGTACTTTTAATTGATTCTTATGCTTCTTTCATGTAACATACCTTTATTTCTGTCAAGCAAAATTAATCAGAATTCATAGGTACTGATACTAAATACAACCTTGTAACTATTTCATAATCAATATATTTTGCTTTATATCTATGAGCTTTTACTCTCATGTCACAAAAGTACATCTTAGAATTTTTAATTATTTTGGTACTTAACCTTAACTTCCGCCCCATTTTGAAATTAAATTCTTAGAAAGTAAGTTTGCATAAATTTCAAGCAACAATAAACTATGAATGCACTTTGGGGTATAGATTTGGGAGGAACAAAAATCGAGGGCATGATTCTGAATGCCGACACGAATGAAATCATCGCTCGTGAACGAGTGCCTACCGAGGCAAGTTTAGGATATCAGCATATTATTGGACAAATCTCTAAGCTTTTGAATATCTTAAGCGATAAGACTGGCTTACGTCCAAATGCTTTGGGATTTAGTACCCCCGGAACACTGGACCCTTCGACTCAAACCATGAAAAATTGCAACACGGTCTGTATGAATGGTCAAGCGATGGCATCAGATTTGGCTGCTATTTTAGGTTGTGAAGTTTCGCTTGCCAATGACGCGAATTGCTTTGCATTAGCAGAAACCCATTTAGGTGCTGTTTTGGAC
>CAYUFZ010000204.1:0-5468 GCA_964444025.1 uncultured Emticicia sp. | reverse complement strand
TGCCGGTAACTTGGTAAATTCGTTTATTGGGCATTCGCAATGTGATATTTTTGGCTGTAAAACAAATGGTCTTTTTCAATCTCAAGCGGAAGTCGATGCTGCTCCTAAACAAATTGGTGCAGGACCAGGAAGAATACGCTACGTAGATGTCAATGGAGATAATAGAATTGATGATTTGGACCGAACTTGGATTGGAACAACCTTGCCTGCTCTTGAATATGGCGTTAGGGTGGATTTGACCTACAAAAAATTTGATGCTTCGATTTTTGGTTCGGGTGTTGCTGGAAGAGAAGGGTTTGATGTTTATACGGTTTTTAATAATTTGATGAGAAGTAGAGAGAATGTCGGACCTGGGGTATTCAATGCTTGGACTTCTACGAATACCAACACGAATATTCCTGCTCTTACTTTAAAGGATAATAATGGAGAAGGACGTACCTCTGATTATTTTATAGTCAATACTTCGTATTTCAAAATGAGAAATATGCAAATAGGCTATTCCATCACGCCTAAGTCTGTATTCTCAAGAATTCGTATCTATGGCATGGCTGAAAACTTATTTTGGTTCAAAAGTAAAAGTTATTTAAGTCCTGATCCAGAGCGTATTGACCTTGACCCAGTGCCGATTCCCAAAACATTTACTTTCGGAATTAATGCGTCGTTCTAACTCCTAATCAAATACCTCATAAGAGGATTTTTAAACTTAAATAAAAAAAAATGAAAAATAAGATTATATTAATTGCAGGATTACTATTTTTTGGTTCTTGTAAAGAAGCTCTTGATTATACGCCAACGGGGGTATTATCTTCCTCTGATTTAACTTCTCCAACGGCTATTGATGGCCTAGTAACTTCTGCTTATGCCGCTATTGGAAATGGAGATATGATTGGCCCTATTTATAGCGATTGGGTATATGGAAGTGTTCGCTCCGATGATGCTTATAAAGGTGGTGGTGGCACTGGTGATGTGGGAGAAATTGATGCCTTGGAACATTATAATCTGACCACTCCTACCATCGGGGCATTTGTTACTCGTTCGTGGCAAAACCTTTTTAAATCTATTTCAAGGTGTAATGTGGCTCTTCGTGCGGTAAATACACTTAATGAAGCAAATTATCCTGCAAAAAAAATACGTTTGGCAGAACTTCGTTTCTTAAGAGGGCATAGTTATTTTATCATGAAAAGACTATACAAAAATATTCCTATTTTTGATGAAACCCTTTCTGCCGAAGAAATTCTTAAGGTGTCTAATACGCTAAGCAATGATGAATCTTGGAATAAAATTGCCGCAGATTTTCAATATGCCATTGATAACTTGCCTGCAACTCAGCCACAAATCGCAAGGGCGAATAAGTTAGCTGCTCAAGCGTATTTGGCAAAAGTACGTTTGTACCAAGCTTACGAACAAGATGCAAATCATAAAGTAGTAAATATCAATAAAACAAAATTACAGGAAGTCGTAACGCTCACGCAAGCTGTTATCTCTTCTGGAAAATACAAATTGAGCGAAGATATTGCTGATAATTTCTTGCCTGAAACAGAAAATGGTCCGGAATCTATCTTTGCGATTCAGTTTACTGTCAATGACGGAACAACCGCAGGGCGTATGAGCTACGAAGATGGCCTGAATTATCCTCATGGGGCTCCTCAGTATGGTTGTTGTGGATTTCATGCAGCAAGCCAAAATTTGGTTAATGCTCACACGACTGATGCCAATGGCTTGCCTAATTTCGATACATTTAATGAAACAATTGCCGATTTAAATACTCAAACTGTTGATCCTCGCCTCGATCATACTGTTGGAATTGATGGACACCCTTATAAATACGATAACACCAAACCATTCAGTAATAGCTGGGTTCGTGATGCTGGTGTCTATGGTAATTTTCATACGATGCGTTTCCAACAATTGGCATCTAGTGGCTCATATTTTAAACTTGGACCATTCATGGGAACTGCTAAGAATTATGATATTTTAAGGTATGATGATGTCTTGCTCATGCAAGCGGAAGCGTACATTCAATTAGGACAACATGATATGGCTTTGCCTTTGATTAATCAAATCAGAAACCGAGCGGCAGCTAGTACCGGAAAACTCAAAAAAGCAGATGGTACTTTTGCTTCAAAGTATAATGTTAAGCCTTATTCTTCAACAGGTTGGTCACAAGATTTTGCATGGAAAGCATTGATGTGGGAGCGTCGTTTGGAGTTTGCTACCGAAGGCTCACGATTTTTTGATTTGGTGCGTTGGGGAATAGCAGAACAAACACTCAATGGCTACATTGCGAAGGAAAAGATAAGAAGACCATTCTTGGCAACGGCTAAATTTACTGCTGGTAGAGATGAATACTTGCCTATTCCGCAAGCAGAAATTACTTTTACAAATGGCTTATATAAGCAAAATCCAGGATTTTAACACATAATTTAGGTTGTAATTAATTGTGTTAATTTCTGTAATGGTAGTAGTTTTTTACTACTGCCATTTTTTATTCTATTCATCATAAACACCATTCATAATGAGAAAAATAGTTGTTCTACTATTCCTAGCCATCATATTCAGTGCTTGTTCTTCATCATCAAAAATTTCTAAAAATACATCACATAGTTTCAAGCCTTTGTACCATTATACGCCTTCAAAAAATTGGGTAAATGACCCCAATGGCATGGTGTATCTCGATGGTGAGTATCATTTATTTTATCAGTATAATCCATTTGGTGATAAATGGGGACACATGAGTTGGGGGCATGCAGTAAGTGAAAATTTGAAAGATTGGGAAGAATTACCTATTGCCATTCCAGAAATAATAAATACCGATAGCTCAAGCATCATGGTCTTTTCTGGGTCGGTGGTCATTGATAGTTTAAATTCATCGGGATTTTTTGACAAAGGTATAAAGCACGGAATGGTTGCGGTTTACACTTCGCATATAGATAAAAAAGGACAAGGGTTGGCACAGCACCAAAGCTTGGCTTATAGCTCAGATAAGGGGAGAACTTGGAAGTTTTTTGATAAAAATCCAGTCTTAGACATAGGATTGAAGGATTTTAGAGACCCCAACGTGTTTTTGCACGAAGGTAAATGGAAAATGATTGTTGCCAAACCCTTAGATTTTATGGTTCAAATTTATGAATCTTCAAATCTGAAAGATTGGGTTTTATTGAGTGAGTTTGGAAAGATGGGAGATGTGTCAAAAATTTGGGAATGTCCGTCGTTATTTAGAGTACCCATTCAAAATTCTAATAAATTTAAGTGGGTAATGCTGATTTCTAGTGCAGGTGAAGATACCAATTTTACTGGAATGCAATACTTCGTCGGAGAATTTGATGGAAAAACCTTTACTCCAGACAAACAAGAGGGGGTGCTGAGAGTGAATTATGGTAAAGATTTTTATGCAGCCATTCCATTTAATAATTTACCAGAAAAAGAGAAAAATCCAATCATTATGGCTTGGGGGAATAATTGGACTTATGCTCCTGACATCCCATCGGAAGGAAGGAGGGGGATGTTTTCAATGCCCCGAAAAGTGTCTTTATTTGAGGAAAATGGAAAGTTTCGCTTGCTACAAAAGCCTATTTATGCCAATAATATCCCTACTAAATTGTTGAAATTAAATGTCAATGATTTGGAAAAAACAATGGCTTTTGATATGCCTACCAATACTTATAGGCTTTCACTTGACATTGATTTGGCAAAAGTAAATGGTTTTACGATGGATTTATTAAAAAATGGGGAGGATAAAAGTGTAATAAGTTATGATTTAACTACTCATGTATTATCATTTGACCGAACAAAGTCTGGAAATGTTGATTTTAATCCAAAATTCGCTAGCATCGAAAGAATGACGGTAATTCCTCAAAATAATACCATAAAACTAGATGTATTTGTAGATAATTCAATGGTGGAGGTCTTTGTTAATGATGGACAGGCAACATTGACTGACTTAGTTTTTCCTCATTCGAAAAATGGAAAAATTGTGATTTCGTCTTTAAAATAAGGCACTAAATACCATCATTTGAGTTGGCTCAGAGAGCTGGTTTTGCTACATATTTTTATTTGTTTTTACAAGTATCTAAATTCCTAATCAATCCAATGTATTTCCGAATACTTTTGTATTGGTTAGGAATTTATTGAATGAAAATACAATTTATTTCCGCTCTAATTTTACTCCAAAAAGCTCTTTTGAACGAGAAAATAGAATACTTGCGATAACCAATGTCATGACTCCTCCGAATAAAACCGAATTGACGGGTCCTAATATTTTTGCTGCTACTCCCGATTCAAATGCCCCTAATTCGTTGGAACAGCTGACAAAAATGCCATTGACAGAGCTGACTCTCCCCCGCATGTGGTCGGGAGGAAGTACTTGTAAAATCGTCTGTCGAATGATGACACTGATGCTATCGAAGCTGCCGGTAAGAAAAAGAGCGGCACAAGAAAGCCAAAAATTGGTCGAAAGGGCAAATACCAAAGTCGCAACACCAAATCCAGTGACGGCTATAAGCATATTTCTCCACGCTTTCTTGGTAGGAGGGAAGTAGGCTGTACCTAACATGGTCAGAACGGCTCCAATGCCTGGGGCTGCTCTCAAAATTCCTAATCCTTCTGCACCAACTTGGAGTACATCTTTGGCATAGACAGGAAGAATGGCGACAACACCACCAAAAAGTACCGAAAACATATCCAAAAGAATCGCATAAAATAATATTCGATTTTTACGCACAAAGTCGATGCCTTCTTTTAAGCTTTGAAAAATATTCTGAGAAAGATGTGATTCTTGACTGGGTTTGCTCTTGATAAAATTAACCAATATAAAGGCAATCACCAATAAGATAATGACCAAAAACAATGTCTGACTGAGTCCGAGCCAACTATACAAAAATCCAGCTGAGGCGGGCCCTAAAATCATGCCCGTTTGCCAAAATTGACTGCTCCAAGAAGCGGAATTGGGATAATGCTCCGCAGGTACTAAAAAAGGCTTGAGTGAAGACCACGCAGGGCCATAAAAACCTCTCGCCAACCCTAATACAAATACAGTAAAATATATGATAAACTTGAGCATTCCCGGGGCGTTATCCTTCGGAAATGTAACCCAAAGTAATAATATCGAACAAAAAATGATGATTCCGTAACTGACTTGTATGATTTTCTTCTTATCAAATTTATCAGCAAAATAACCACCAAAAAGTGCTAATGAGATATACGGTATTGCCTCAAACAATCCAATTAATCCTAATGAAAGGGGGTCATGGGTAATTTCGTACAAATAAAAACTAATCACTACTTCTTGTATCAGAATGGCTACCGTGAATAAAAATTGTGCAGAGATAAAATATCGAAATTCTGGAAAGCGTAAGGCAGCATAAGGGTCTTTGGTTTGTTTCATAAGTACGAATGTAGAATCTAAATTTTTAGATGATGATTTTACAAATCTTACAAATTTAAGAATTTAGATTAACTTTGAATAATTA
>CAYUFZ010000203.1:2622-5473 GCA_964444025.1 uncultured Emticicia sp. | reverse complement strand
GTTTTGGTGCTGTAAGGGACATGAAGCGTATCTGCATAATAACAATAATCCTCGTTGGGCAATTGCTTCATTATTTCATGCAAAACCGTTAAGCCCCCAATTCCTGAATCAAAAACTCCTATCATCTGACTTGTATCGTTTAATTTGTCACAAAGAAGTTTGATTAAAACGGATAATCTCCTTCCGAATCTTTGTCTAAATCTCTCGGAGTATTGGCTTTACTACCTAATGTAACAGTCCCTCCTCGTGTTTGAGTATTAGTTGGTGATTTTTCAAAACTTTCAAATGGATTTGCTTGCTGGGTTGAGTTGCTCCCATTAAAATCATTGAAATTATCTTGATTTTTTAGAGGCGAATAAAATCCGTCTAAATCTGTAAATTTGGTGTATTTTCCAATAAACTGTAATTGTACCGTATCCACATCTCCACTTCTATTTTTGGCAATAATCACTTCTCCCAAACCTTCTGTCGAATTACCATTTTCATCTTGTGTAATTTTATAGTATTCAGGACGATAAAGAAACATAACCATGTCGGCATCTTGTTCGATAGAGCCGGACTCCCTGAGGTCAGAAAGTTGAGGTCTTTTGTCTCCCCCTCTGGTTTCAACAGCACGACTAAGCTGAGAAAGGGCAATCACGGGTACATTAATTTCCTTTGCCAAATTTTTCATGGCTCTTGATATGGCAGCAATTTCTTGTTCACGATTTCCTTTCACACTATTGCCCCCGTCAGCAGTCATTAATTGTAAATAGTCAATAATCACTAATCCAATATTATATTGGGCTTTTAGTTTGCGACATTTTGCCCGCATTTCCAAAATCGAAAGGGCAGGGGTATCGTCGATGTAAATGGGAGCATTCGATAAATTAGTAATCTTTTTATGAAGCTGCACCCATTCATGACTCTCAAGTTTCCCTTTTCTCAATTTATTGCTGTCAATTTCTGCTTCTGCTGAAATCAAACGAAGCATCAATTGCGTGGCAGACATCTCTAAAGAGAACATCGCCACAGGAATATTCCATTCAATCGCTGCATTTCGCATCGCTGATACAACAAAGGCTGTATTGTGAGTGACTGTCATATCTTCCAACAAAAAAAGACGATTTTGGTCGATGCTAAAACCATAATAATCATCTTCTTGGTCGAATATCACTTCAATATCGCTCAGGATAGGTTCGGAAATGCTAATGCCTGAAAAATCATATTTTTGACTTGGAATTGCCAATAAATTTCCAGAAATACTCAAAATATGCGTACTAAATACGACTTGTAAACTATTTATTTCTGTATTTTTTACTTCATATTGGGTAGAGAATCCCAAGGTATCTGCCAAAAATTTAATCTGTTTGGCTTGTTTTTTACTTGAAAGATTTAAAATAATCGCTGATTTATCACTGATTTCGAGATATTTTTCATCCATGCCATCAATTAATCCTGCCAATAAATGTAATCTATTGTTTCGATTGCTTGTGAGATAATCTTTTGGCAATACATCCACAATTTCATCTACCATGATTTCAGTAAAAGATTCTTTGGTTTGCTTTTGCTTGAAACCCTCCCAAGTAAATAATGGCTTGCTATTTTTTTGCTGAACAAATTGTTGCCCATAATGATACAAATCGGCTGCAAAAATCGGAAAATTCTCCTCAAATTCGACTGCTACTTTATACCCTTTTAATTTTATCTTTTCTTGCTCATTTAATGTTAAATAGTCCTTTATTTCAATATTAATAATATTCCCTTCTGTATTTTTTAAGGATAAAATATGGCTTTCATTGACACGGTAGTTGATGCCATGGCTTTGTTTGACCCAAAACATCTTTTCTTTTCCACGGGCAATAGACAAGACTTTGCGAGGAGTCGAATCATCTCCCATCAGTAAGTCGCTAGTCTGAATTTCTTCGACATTTTTTAAAGTACCATCAAACAACAAAACTTTTGTTCCTTTTCCAAGGCACTTTCCCATAGCGGGACGTGCCGCAATGATGATTAACTCAGTATTTTGCCAGCCACTCGTAATTCTGTCGAGAGCAGTAAATCCACTCCCAACACCTGTTAATCCATCTTTATGATTTTTCTTTTTTTCTAATTCATCGATGGTTGCTCGCATGATGCTACTAGCATCGGCATAGTTTTTGCGAATATTTCTTTCTGAAATTTGAAAAAATGTTTGCTCTGTTTTATCCAACAATGAAAAAACATCGGTGGTGTCATCGTAAGCATCTTTCAAAATATCTCCCGCAATCCGTATCATATCTCGCTTAATTGCAGATTGCGTGATTATCCTAGCGTGATATTCGATGTTGGCTGCCGAATTTACTTTGGAAGTAAGTTTTGCTAAGTAACTCGAGCCACCCACAAATTCCAGCTCCCCCGTACTTCTCAATTGGGTCGCAACCGTAAGCATATCTATAGGCTCTGACCTATTGAAAAGTTGCAAAATTGCATGATATATTCTTTGATGTGCATCTTTGTAGAATGAAGTCGGTTGCAAAATGTCCACAACAGTCGTAAGGGCATCTTTTTCTATCATCAATGCCCCCAAGACAGCTTCTTCAAGTTCGGGTGCTTGGGGTGGTAATTTGCCAGTTTCATTTTTAAAGCTATCTAAAAAGAAATTTTTCCCAAAACCTCTTTGGTTTTGTTTGTTCTCGTTGGCAGTATTTTGATAAGTATTTTCCATAATATTTTAACAATATTAGTAAGAAAATATATTTTTTGAAAATATATGATTCATTAATTATACAATTTGAAATTTATAATGGCTTAATTATCAGTAAATTGTGATTTATTGTTGGAATTTTTGTGGAAAAATAAACTTTTTTGTGAATAATTTTTAAAATTTGGT
>CAYUFZ010000203.1:1319-2612 GCA_964444025.1 uncultured Emticicia sp. | reverse complement strand
CATCTGCATATTCATGCTAGTGGAGTTTTTTCATCCTTGCAAGATTTTTTTGGTGTAGAGAATTGCAATATCAAGGAAATTGCAACGGCTTTTCCTCTGAGTAAAATTATCTCGAGGGGAAATCAAATTCTCATTAAGGGGAAAGTAGAAGAAACAAATCGAATTGCGGATGTTATTCAATCCATTTTAGACCATTTGCAGAAATATGGTAAAGTGTCGATTGAGCAAGTCCGAAATTATATTGATTCGGATGCGGAAGCTGCTGCTCATGAATTTCCTGATGATGATTTGATTTTGGTGGGTACGAAAGGAAATGCCATTCGTGCCAAAACTGCTAATCAAAAAAAGATGGTGGAGGCTTGGAAAAAATTTGACATTATTTTTGCTACTGGTCCGGCAGGTACAGGTAAGACATATACCGCTGTGGCTTTGGCTGTGAAAGCATTGAAAGATAAACAAGTAAAAAAAATCATCATTACTCGTCCTGCCGTAGAGGCGGGCGAAAATTTGGGTTTTTTGCCCGGTGATTTGAAAGAAAAAATTGACCCATATTTACGGCCAATTTATGATGCCTTGGAAGATATGATTCAATCTGAAAAATTGAAATTTTATATCGAAAATCGAATCATAGAAATTGCTCCCTTGGCTTATATGCGTGGGCGTACGCTGAACAATGCTTTTATTTTGCTGGATGAAGCTCAAAATACTACTCCCATGCAAATAAAAATGTTTTTGACAAGGATGGGTCCGCTTTCCAAAACTATCATTACAGGTGATAAAACTCAGATTGATTTACCGATTAAACAAAAATCTGGTTTGGTTGATGCTTTGAATATTTTGAAAAATGTAGAGGGAATTGGTTTTATTGAGTTGGATGGACGTGATGTTATTAGGCATAAATTGGTTCGTGAAATTTTGAAAGCGTATGAGAAATCAGAAGAGGATAAAAAATAAGTGACTTATGAGGAATTATATTATTTATATAGGTATTTTTTTGTACTTATTCTTGAATCATGCTACTTTGGGGCAACAGAATAAAAAGTGTGTTAATGCTTGGAAAGATTCTATCAATGCTGGTATAATTCCGAATTATCTTTTAAAAAAATCTTTGTTTGAGTCTGAGTTGCTCAAGCAAATGGCGTTTCAAAAAAATGTAAGAATAAAAGCCGAAATTATCCGAATTCCGGTGGTTATTCATGGTCTTTTGGAAGGCTTTGGGCGCGTTACCACCGCACAGGTATTGCGTGAGCTAGGTGTTTTACCCGTCAGCCAACTGACGCAGGCGCAATCTGC
>CAYUFZ010000203.1:0-1309 GCA_964444025.1 uncultured Emticicia sp. | reverse complement strand
AACCAAATACAAGGAAATAATATATCGGATGAGCAGATTTATTCGCAGATAAAAGTTCTAAATGAGGATTACCGGAAGAAAATTGGTACTTTGGGTCATAATCAAAGTCCGCTGGGTTCTGATACTGAAATTGAATTTTTTCTGGCAACCATTGATTCAGAGGGAAAACCATCTACTGGAATTACTCGAACTTATTCCAATAAATCTTCCTTCAATATCACCAACGAGCTTGAAAGGTCTCGATTGTCTGATTTGGCTTATTGGGATGCTAATAAATATTTGAATATTTGGGTTACAAATTTAAGTTCGGGATATATTGGCTATGGGGAGTTTCCTTTTGCTGAATCAGTGGAAGGGTTGGATATTGATGTTGATGAAAAGTTAGATGGCGTGTATATTGATTCATCGGTTTTTGGTAGAAAAATTGGCACTAATGTATCTGGAATATATAGTTTTGGACGTACCTTAACGCATGAAGTTGGGCATTGGCTCGGTTTATACCATACTTGGGGTGACCAATATTGTGGAACCGACTATGTTTCGGATACACCACCTACGGCGAACCCAAATAATTCAATTTTTTGTGTGGATATTTTTTCGGAATGTGATGGCTCTAAAACCAGAAATATGATTGAGAATTATATGGATTATTCACCTGATTCTTGTATGAATATTTTTACTTATGGACAAAAAGACCGGATGAGAGCGGCTCTTGAAATGAGTAAAAGAAGAAAAAGACTGATAGCTTATGCCAAATATCAGCTTCCAACTGCTGAAAAATTGACGGTAAATCTTGAAAATCCATTGCCGAGTGAATCTATGAAAATTCAGGTATTATTGCCGGACTTTCAAGATATTTTGGTACAAATTAGAGATATTTTTGGAAGATTGGTTTTTGAAAATACTTATAAAGATTTGCCAAGTACGATTCTTTCTTTAGATACCAAAATGATTCCTGGTACTTATTTGCTGAATGTCCGAAGCAATGGCCAACAAGTAAGCAAAAGAATTTTAGTTTATTGATTTTTTTCGTTTTCGCTTACTACTTGTTTCTATCAATTGAATGGCATTTTCAAACAGAACTGGTACTTTTGTTCTATCCCATAAAAGATTCATCTGAACGCCTTGGCTGAGTTCTTCAAAATTTATCGTAAAGCCTTCGTATATTTCAGAAATTTCCTGACAAGTCACTTCGTGTACAAGAATAGTCTTTGCAGCATCATAATTGAAATCTCCCCATTGTCCCAATTCAGCATTTAAGATAATTGTCCATTTTTCTTTATCTGGAATGGTAAATAGTGTATAAGTG
>CAYUFZ010000202.1:0-5506 GCA_964444025.1 uncultured Emticicia sp. | reverse complement strand
TGATTGAGATATTTTATACCCTCTTCGTTCGCCCCCTTTTGGGCAGCAAAGGCAAAAGCAGCCCCTCTTTCTCCATAAAAGAGATTTTCAACGTCTGTTGCAATCGTAAAGGTTATCTTTTTCAAATCAATGGATACATTGTCATCACTAATTTGCGAGATGTGTAATAAACTCTCTCCGATTGGGGCTAAAATTTTTCCATTTTTATCTAAAAATTGAAACCCTAAAGCAGAAGCTACCCCAATTCCAGCATCATTTGTCGCCGTTCCACCTACTGTGAGAATTATTTCTGTTGCTCCGTTTTTAATCGCATCTAAAATTAAAAAACCTGTTCCTACGCTACTTGTCACCAAACAATTTCGTTCTTCAGGGCGAAGTAATTCAATCCCTGAAGAACGAGCCATTTCTACGATTGCCATCTTTTTTTGCGATAAATAAAGATAACATGCTTTAATAGGTCTAAAAAGAGGGTCAGGAACTTCCACATACTTCCATTCGACATCCTTCAATGCCATGGACATACACTCCAACGTTCCTTCGCCACCATCCGCAAGAGGGAGCAGTTTGCACTTGGCACTTGGCAAAGACTGTTTGATTCCCTCGCTCAAGGCAGAAGCGATGGCAGCAGCCGAAGCCGCATCTTTAAATTTATCTGGAGCAATTAAAACATTCATAGCCAAAAAGGAATACTTAAACTAAAAAGTACAATTATAATAAAAAAAGAGAGTAAAAAAAATGTACTTCTATCCCAAATGGTTATTTTTAGTGAATTATTCCCAAGGAAACCAATAGTTTCTGAATTGAAAAGAGATGAAAAATAAGCAAGAGCTATTGTTATGACACAGCCCAGAAAATTCCACCAAAACCAAAAGATTTGAGGTTGAAATTTCCACAGATAAATATTAAATAATACCCCTACAATTAAGCCTAAATTCATATTTGGAGCCTTTACTTTTTTGCTTACTATCGCCAAAGTAAAAGTTGCTAAAATTGGTCCATAGAATACAGAACCTATTTTGTTGATGGCTTCAATGACAGTTTCTGCAATATCTCCTGCAAAAGCAGCAGTAAAGATACAGACACTCCCCCAAAACACCACACAGACTTGCGAATAGAGCAAATATTTTTTATCATTCAATTTTAGCTTTTTATCAATAAAGTCTTCCATTGTAACGGCAGCAAGGGCATTCACGTTGGTACTTAAAGAAGACATTGCCGCCGCAAAAATAGCTACAATTACTAAGCCTATAATCCCATTCGGCAGATAATTCAGAATAAACACCGGTAACATTTTATCTGGCTGATTTATTGGAATCATAGATTTAAAGGAAGGCGACATTAAAGCAAATGTACCTATTACCAGACCAGTAATACAATAGGTAAATGTTACCAAAAATCTTACTATTCCGTTTAACATATACATTTTACGCACCTCCGCAAGACTCTGAGCGGCAAGCGAGCGTTGCACCTGAGTTTGATCGCACCCATAATAAGACGCATACAAAACAAAGCCCCCAAACAACATTGGAAAAAAGCCGTAAGCATCGCCATTAAATCCCCAAGAAGAAAAATTAATTACTTGGGTGCGTTCTTTGTCGAGATGATTTAGAAATTCGTCCCATCCTCCAATGTTGTACAAAGCAAAACCCAAGCATATCACAATTCCAAAATATTTGATAAACATCTGGATTACGTCTGTATAAACCACTACTTTCAGGCCGCCTTTCAACGAATAAAGAAGCGTAATGATACATATAATGCCTATTGTTTCCCAAAATCGAATATTGAATACACTTTCGAGTAATAAAGCTACGGTATAAACAGCAACCCCTGTACTGAAACTTCTACTTAGCAAAAAAGCAGAACTTATCAATAATCGAGTAGAACGCCCAAACCTTCTTTCTAAAAATTCATACGCACTTACAATTCCTGCTCGGTATAAATAAGGAGTAATAACGACCGATAAAAATATCATCGCCAACGGAACGCCAAACTCAAATGTCAGCCACTTCATACCTCCCCCCGATTTCATGCCTACAAAAGCAGGTGCAGAAATAAAACTTATTGCCGACAATTGTGTTGCCATGGTAGAGAGCAAAAGTGTAAACCATCCGAAGTTTTTATCTCCAATAAAATAACTTTTACCAGAACTTTGGTCTCTCATGAAATACCCCATTGAAAGCATTACCAATATGTAAACAACAATAATCGAATAATCGAGCCAATTCATAAGATACTAATAATTAATAGGTTAGTTTAACATCTCTAAAATAATAGCGGCAGTCCAAGAGAAATTTTGTCCACCGTATCCATTCACTTCATTTTCATCCGGCATCGGGTTAAAATATTCAAAAAAACCATTCTGTTGTACCAAGCGAATAGAATCATTTTTGATTGCACGAGCCACACTCTTGAATCCGTAATTATAAAATCCTTTATACAATAACCAATTGATATTCAACCAAACGGGCCCTCTCCAATATCTTTTAGGGTCAAATTCAGGATGATTGATAGCCAAACTCGGACAAAGAAACAAACTTTGGTCTTCTCCAGAAAATGCCGAACTTTCGATAATTTTCAATAACCTCATAGCTCTCTGCTTCGAAACGATACCGGCAAATAAAGGCGAAAAGCCCATGGCTGTTGCAATGGAAATAAACCTTTCGTTCTTTAAATCATAGTATCCATATAAACCTAATTCTTCATCGTAAAGTTTTCGATTGATGGCATTGCCTGTCCAATCGCTCCAGATACTGCATTGCTCGGCTATGTGAGGTAAATCAAGCTCCACCGCCATTCGAACAAGACTTTCGTTCGAAGCTACTAAAAGACTATTAAACAAAGGGTCTTGTACTAAAAAAGGTAAATTTTCGTACATTTTTTCTTCATCGTAGCCACATTCTTTCGATAACTCTATGAGGTGTAAATAATAATTATAATCTTTCTTGGTTGGTCTTTGTGCCTGATTCACGTGAGCAGTATCTTTTCTCTGAACATCGTACGTCGGCGGAGTATAAGTTTGCCAAATAGAATCCCAAGCAGCACTATTGTCTGTTCCAGATTCCCAATTGTGTCGAATATAAACTAACCCTTCTTTGCGTGGGTCTCTATTTTGATACAAATATTGATGGAATTTAAAGATAGATTCGACTGCATTGACATAAAAGTGTCGATTTAATTCAATATCGTCTTCTTTTTCCAACAAATACTCTAACACAAATCCTAATACTGGGGGTTGGGTAATTCCAGATGTTTTGACATGCTTTGGGGCAAACGAATGAGTATGAGCTCCTTGAAAATCCGCTCCTGGAAAATATTGCTTTTCAGCATTATCGTCGTGAAAAATAATATGTGGCAAAAAACCATTACTCCATTGTGCTTGTAACAATGTATCTAATTCTTGTCTTGCTTTCTTCATATCGATGAAAGACCAGCCCATGGCAATAAAACCAGAATCCCATAGCCACTGAAATGGATAAAGATTGGAAGAAGGGACAGTAAATCCATTTCGCCAATTTTGTTTCAAAACCTCCTCACTTTTTGTTCGAAGAGTTTCGGTTAGCGACAATTGTTGGATATTGATTGTTTGATTCATATCAAGTAAGATTCTCAGACCATTGGCATATATACCGATAGTCTGAGAATATCGTATTAAATTTTAAAATTTGAAACTAATAAAAGCAGTAAGTCTTCTTGGTAAAATTGGACGAGCATTATAGAAAGGATCATTCGTGATGGTACTTGTATCAGCAACACGAGGGTCTCCTTCGGTTAATCCCCTATTATTAAAGGCATTATAAAGATTTAATCCTATTTTTACCGATTGTTTATTTCCCATTGAGAAACTTCTGGCAGCTCTCATATTGACCAAGCTATAAGCAGGCATTTCAATATTATTTTGATCGTCTGCATAGCGTTTGCCTTCGTAATTATACATCACACCTAAATCCCAATTCTTTTTGTCGTAGCTAATGCCTCCGTTGAGCATAAATTTAGGTTGACGTAATATCCAATTACCTTTGTAATCAATTTTTGAATCATCACTTGTGCCAAATGTACCGTCTGCACCTGGAAGCGTTTTGAAAAACTCATCGTATCGATGATTTTGAAGTGTAGTATTCGCATCGATAATTAAGCCTGAAGTTACTTGGTATGCTAAAGATAGCTCTGTACCATACGTTGTTGTCGAACCAACGGCATTGGTAATCTCTCTTAACACCCCATCCGATCCGCTGATGATATCATTTTGCAAACGATTTTTAATTGTATTGTAATACAAAGCAACCGTTCCCGATAGTTTTTGCTTGGCATATTTTACACCACCTTCTAACTGATAGACTTTTTCATTTTGTGTCGGCACAGCCTGAATAAAGTTCCCTTTTTTATCACGACTAACATTAGAGAATGTTCTCAATTCTGGAAAATAGAATCCTTTTGTAAAAGAAGCATACAAATTAGTAGATTTACTTACTTCATAGTTTGTTCCCAATACCACCGAGTAATCATCAGAATTGATTTTACGATACGTTGTTTTCCCTGTCAACCAACGATAAGAAGCATCAGCCATGGTAGCTGCCGAAGGATTCGTATAAGTGGCTGCTTCTCCTACCGTAATCACACCTTGCTGCACTTCGTAACGCAAGCCAGCATCTACTCGAAGCTTGTTAAATACCATTTCATCTCCTGCATAAAAAGCTATTTTATTAGCTTCGAATGTATTATACGTTCTACCAGCAACATTCTGACGGAAACCTGCTTTGGTAAATTTAGTTGCTTGGTCATTTCCATCCACAATCGTTAAATCAACTAAACGGGGTTGATCATTTAACTCTACCAAAACCCCCGTTCCTACTTCATCTTGTAATTGACGAGTAACGGCACCAAATGCCCCAATGGTAATATTATGCTCACTTGAGCCTTTCACAAACTTTTTCGTCAATCGTAAATCTGTGGCATAATCACTCATCGGACGATTTCTCAAGGTCAAGCTTTCTTCTGTAACAAATGTTTTACCGTTATTGGCACCATTCGATAAGTTCAAAGGCATTCCATTATCGGCATAAGTATAGGTATAACTCTTAAGATTTTTATTTTTCGACTTAGCATAGGCATCTATTTCAAATGTTTTTCCTGGAGACCAAAAATCGAATTTATGTTCAAATCTTGACAAACGAGTTTTTGATTGCAAATCCCAACCATTGAAACTTTTTGCAAATTCCAACATGAAAGAGCTACCTTTAGCCGTGACACCATTGCCAAGCGACCCCATGATTGTTCCTAAAGGATTAACCAATGAGAAAGTGCCACCATAAGGAGTATTAAGCGTTGTGATTTCTTGTCCATTGTTTCCTAAAGCAGCATCTGTGGTATTTTTTACATGCGGAAATGGCAAGAAGAACTGTGCATTATCATCTAAGGTACGGAAATACAAACGAATGTATCCATTTTCTATTTGTCGAGTCACGTTTCCTCTTATTTGGTACCCTCTCGAAGGAGAACCCGTCAC
>CAYUFZ010000201.1:4008-5516 GCA_964444025.1 uncultured Emticicia sp. | reverse complement strand
ATGATTCTTTTTCAGTGCGAGCATCTTTCGCATCTGCAAAATAAGAATATCCCCATTGGATTGCCCAAATATCATAATCGCCAATCCTTGGGAAGAAATCGGTTACGCCGTCTTCTGGTTGTGCAACATAGTTAAATCTCGCATAATCCATAATAGAAGAGGTATGTCCGTTTTTCTTCAACCATTCCTTGTCTCGAAGTTTTTCTACAGGAGTAGCAGAGCTGGCTCCCATATTGTGGCGTAGCCCGATGGTATGCCCAACTTCGTGTGAAGACACAAAGCGTATCAATTGCCCCATGAGTTCATCACTGAATTCTCTATTTCTTGCTTGTGGGTCGCATGCTGCTGTCTGAATCATGTACCAATTTCTCAACAAACGCATGACATTGTGGTACCATCCGATGTGGCTTTCAAGAATTTCGCCACTGCGGGGGTCATGCACATTGGGGCCGTAAGCATTTTGGATATCTGCCGCAAAATAACGAACCACCGAATATCGTGCATCTTCAAGGCTAATGGTATCTTTTTCACTTAATATTTCTCCTCGAATGGCATTTTTCCATCCAGCTTTTTCAAAAGCAGCTTGCCAGTCATCAATACCCAATTTTAAGTATTTTTGCCATTTTAATGGCGTTGCTGGGTCAATATAATATATAATTGGCTTTTTGGGTTCGATTAACTCTCCTTTTTTTTGTCTTTCTGCATCTGCTTGATTTTTTGGCTCTAATCTCCATCGAACAGCAAAAACTTCATTGTCGGATTTTTGAGATTCTTCTCCAAAACTAGCATATTGATTGGCAAAATATCCGACACGTGGGTCGAAATATCGTTTTCGCATAGGAGTTTTGGGTAATAAAATCATCGAAACATTGAATTCCATCGTGACAACCCCAGCTTCTCTGGATGCTGGTAAATATTGTCCAACTTGTGGCATTGGAGTCAATGAGATACTCGGAGGCACAACACTAAAAGTTTTGATACTTCTAATTTCGGTATTGATAGGATATGTTCGAATAAGTTGAACGAAAGAGCGGTCGGCAGCGATGGTTGTGATTTTCAGCTGTTGCTTTCTGATTGGGTCAAGAGAAAATACTTGGTTGTCTCCCTTAAAAAAGTCGCCTACTTCTATCACTACCGAAGTGTCTTTTCGAATAGATTTTATGTCAAAAGCTCCCACAATTGGGTCAGCACTTGAATTTTCTACAGCTTTGAATATCGGTTTAGTACTGTCGCCACTGGCAATCACCAAAGTAACTGATTTTAGTAAAAGTTTATTTTCAGGGCCTTTTTCCCATTTTACTACCTGTCTGTTTACTTCCTCTCCTCCAAAAATTCCACCGCCAGCGGCAGTCTTTGAAAACCTCGTGACGGTCATGATTTCTCTGCCCAAAAGTGAGTCAGCGATTTCAAAGAAAAATTTATCGAGTGCAGCATTTACTCACAGGTCCAGCAGAATATGACTTCATTTTTACCAACCCAACTAATTGCAAGAAAATTAAAATCCAACC
>CAYUFZ010000201.1:0-3998 GCA_964444025.1 uncultured Emticicia sp. | reverse complement strand
TCATCAATGCGATGGACAATCACTAAACCTTTGCTCGTTTTAGCTTTATCTGTAATCACTTCTTTGTATGGTTTCGGCCCATTCTTAGAAGCGTCAGATGCTGATTTTGCTGCTGGAGTAGCCGCAACAGGACTGGCTTCTTTGGGTGTTTCTGCCTGTTTTTTGTCTTTTTTTTGAGCAAAGCTACTCAAAACCAAAAGATTGGAAAATGCCAAGTAAATGGTAATTTTTAAAAATCTCATGTGTTAGGTTGTTCTATGTTGATAAATAATGTTTGATAGAATAAATAATGGATATTATAGAAGATTTGTTTTAATTAATTTTATCGCAATGGCAATTAATATCAAGCCGAACACTTTTCTAAGAATATCGGCACCTGTTGTGCCTAATTTTTTCTCAATTTGTGGAGATGTTCTTAGAACTAAATAGACAACCAATACATTAATTAGAATGCCTATTACGATATTTTCTTCTTTGAATGCTGCTTTCAAGGAAATAATAGTTGTCATGGTGCCAGCTCCTGCAATGATTGGGAAAGCCAAAGGAACAATGGATGTCGCTTTGCTGTTTGTGGTTTCATGTTTGAAGATATTTCTACCCAAAATCATTTCAAATCCTATCAGTGCCAAAATGATTCCTCCAGCAACGGCAAACGATTTGACATCTACCCCAAATAAATTCAAAATACTGATTCCCAAATACAAATAAGCTATCATAAGTCCCCCTGCCACCATTGTGGCTTGCTCGGCATGTATGTCTCCGGCTTTTTTCCTTAAATCAATGATGATTGGGATAGAACCGAGAATATCAATGACGGAAAATAAAATAATACTCACCGATACAATTTCTTTAATACTGAAGTTCATTGTTGTAGTAATTGTTTAAGTTGGTCAAATTCGTTATCGTCAATTGCCGGAAAATTAGCAATTCTAAAACTAATGTCTTGCCATTTTCCGTAACCGTTGCCTAAAATTATATTCTTTTTTGCGGCTTTTTGCTTAATTTCTTGAATTTTTTCTTTTGAACCACTAACTCCGATTACTGTCATCGAACGACATTCGTGCTTGTGTACCAAAAGTTCTAAATTTGTCTCGTTTTCTATAAAGTCATAAATGTCTAATGCTCGTTGGATGATTCGGTCGCTGATTTTTTGGATATATTCGACCTGTTCCATGACTCTTTTGAGTAAGTAAATGCCCAATATATTGGGGGTATAATGGGTTTGATACCGAATAAAGTTCTCTCGGATAAACAAAAAGCTATTGTAGTGATTCCGTTCATTCGTCTGTATGGCTTTTTGGATGGCTTTCGGAGAGCAAACCATCATGCCCAAGCCCGAAGGTAAGCCCAAACATTTCTGAGCAGATGCCAACCAAATATCTCCTTTTTTCCAATCTAATTCAACTCCTCCAAGAGAGGAAGTCACATCTATCGCAATCAGCTTTTCGGAGGGTAGGGGATGAAATATGTTCAAATCTAATTGGCTGGTATTAGAGGTTTCGTTTTGGGTGACACATAGAATCTCGGCACTTTCGGGAATGGAACATTCTTTGATTTTTGCTTGAAAATCAAACCATTGTCCATGCGAAAGTGGGTGTATTTTTTGCGTATATTCGAACCATTTCTGCCCGAAAGCTCCAGAATAAAGATGGAAACTTTCGGAAGTTACAAATGATTGTGCGATAATTTCCCAACATTCGGTGGCGGATGAAGTAAAAAATACTTCATAATAAGACGGAATGTTTAGTTTTTGCTTGAAAATCTCGATGCAATCTTGTAAAAGCCTCATAAAAGATTCGCTTCTATGGTTTTGACTCAATATGCCTGATGCACAAGCTTCTTGGCAATAAACAGAAATTTGAGGGTATATTTTCGAGGGGCCTGGATAAAAATTAATCAAAGTTTGACACATTAGTTGATTTGAAAATATTTTCTTAATTCACTCTCCAGCAGGTGCATTGTTACGGTCTGTATGCTTCCGTCAATTGCCAAAGAAATTTTTCCGTTTTCTTCGGAAATACAAATAGCTGCGGCATCGGTCGCTTCTGTGATACCCAGGGCGGCACGGTGTCTGAATCCATAGTGGTTGGGAAGCTCGTCGTTGTTGGCAATAGGTAAGATACAATGGGCGGCGATGATTCGACCATAATCAATAATCACGGCACCGTCATTGAGCAAACTATATTGGCTAAAGATAGAAAGTAATAATTTTTTGGATAAAATGGCATCTAATTTATCCCCAGATTCGGTGTATTTTTCTAAAGAATCTTCTTTCTGAATCACGATGATTCCGCCCGTAAATTCTCCCGACATGGTCCGGACGGTATCCAAAATGATTTTCATTGGAAAAGTGGCATCTTCTTGCGTATCGGTTGTCAGAATATTTCTGAATAATTGATGATTTGCCAAACTGGTCGATTTGCCCAAAATTAGCAAAAAACGCCGAATCTCTTGTTGAAACAAGACAATTAAAGCAATCGCTCCGACACTCATGAAATATTCTAGGATTCTGGTTAATAGTTCCAATCCCAAGTATTTTACCAATAAATACGAAAGGTAAATTAATAAATAACCCAAAAAGACTTTGCTTGCGACACTTCCTTTTACCAATTTATAGATGTAGTACATCAAAAATGACACTAAGAAAATATCAAGAAAATTTATCCAATTGATGTTCGAATAGTCGATTTGCATAAGAAGTTTGGTGTCTTTTGTTTCAAAAATTTGTTGATTCAAGATAAAAACGTAGAAATTTAGTCAATTAGTCTTTCAAAAATACTTAAATAAAGTGTAAAGTACAAAGCCCAATCTCAAATAGCATAGAAGAAAAACATTTGCTGTTTTAGAGGTCTTTTACCAAGGAAGTTAAGGCTTGTAAAATAGGCGATGTATGTGTTGATTTGTAACAAATCGATTGTTTGATGGCGACATCAGTAAAAGGAGTGCCATCTGGATTAATCAATTCTTTGCACACAACCCCCTGAACCCTTGAGGCATCGTAAAAGGAAGGGACAAAGGCAATGCCCACGCCTAAGCTCACCAAGCCGCCCAATAATTCGATAGAAGAGACCTCCTGAACAATAAATGGTTCTCGGTTTAATCCTGCTTTTTTACACATTTGTTCAATGTCCTCGAATATGGTATGGATAGATTTATTGATTTCAATCCATTTTTCGTTTTTTAATTGCTCCAATTGCAGTTTATCAACTGTCGCCAAGGGATGGTTTTCGGATAACATTACTTTTAAATAACCCGTTTTGAAGGGCGTATCAATCAAAGAGCTATTTTTTAAAGGCAAAAGCGTGATTCCCAAATCGATACTTTCTTCGCAAAGGGCATCTTGGACAGCCAAAAAAGTAGGTAGTTCGACAATTCTTATTTCGATTTCAGGGAAATTTTCGGTAAAGATTTTAATCACATCGACAATTCGGCTTCGAAGCATCATGCGATAGACCCCTAATTTCAGAATTTTTTGTTTCAATCCTATTTTTCGGGCATTATCAATTGCTTTTTCGCAATTTTGTAAGATTAGTTTGGCTTCTGCCCAAAATACCATTCCAGCCTCGGTGAGTTCTACTTTTCTGAATTGGGTTCGTTTATGCCGATTGAATAATTCTACTCCAATTTCATCTTCCAACAATTGAATTTGCTGGCTTAATGCTGGTTGAGAGACAAATAATTTTTCGGCAGCTTTGCCAAAATGTAATTCTTCTGCTACTCCAATAAAATATTTTAATTGTCGCAATTCCATTCTAATAAGTTTTTCTTATGACAATATTAAAAATAAATATTAGATAAAATAAAGAATATTTTTGATTTTTGAGTGAAAAATAGAAAAACATGAAAGTTATTATTGTTGGCGGAGGTATTGGCGGATTGACCACCGCACTTAGTTTGCACAAAATTGGCATAGAAGTGAAGGTATTTGAGTCTGTGAAGACCCTAAAACCACTTGGTGTCGGCATTAATCTATTGCCTCATTGTGTGAGGGTATTGAC
>CAYUFZ010000200.1:5013-5520 GCA_964444025.1 uncultured Emticicia sp. | reverse complement strand
AAAGCTGGCTGATTATTTGCTTTTTGCCTAAAAATTCCTCAGAGGTAAAGATTTTGACAGAATCCATTAACATTCGGTTTTCTTTAACTACCAAAAAACAGTCGGTAAAAGAATTATAAACGACATAAGGAGTATAAATTCTATAATCACTTTTATTAGGATATTCGATTCGGTGATTGTGAATTAAGTCATAGCCATAGAGTTGTAAATGATTGCTAAGCACCAAATGGATTTGATTTTTATATTTAATGACATTGGGGTAGAGGTGAATAAAGTTTGGTGGGGTATTAGTGCCTATTTTTTCCCAAGTTTTGCTTGGAAAATGAAACTTCCAAAAATCATTTAATACAACAATTCGGGCATTATTTTCAGGTTCTACGATATGGTTTATTCCCATTCGCCCCATCACTCGATCATGTGGGTTACTTTACCCGCAGTGTCGAAGATGCCGCATATCTATTTGATATTTTAGCTGGCTATGATACAAAAGATGCGACCAGTGCGAAG
>CAYUFZ010000200.1:4557-5003 GCA_964444025.1 uncultured Emticicia sp. | reverse complement strand
TTTATTCCCATTCCCATGTATAAATCATCTTGAAAAACTTGCGTAACGGCATATCTTCTGGGCAAAGGGCTATCTTGAAAATGTGTTTTGGATATTACTTTTTGCCATTCTTTGGTTTTCATATCAAAGAATGTGATGATATTTTTTTCGGTAAACAGTCCATATCCTCCAAACAGATGAATCTGATTTTTGTAAATAAACGAGGCGTGATTAAATTGGTTTTTTAAATCATTTTCTTGGTTTATCTTACTGAATTTTTCCCCATCAAAACGATATATACCTCCTCCTCCCGAATAATACACGAATGTACAAGAGTCTGTGTTGTGGTATGATATACTTAAATTGTCAACAGGAATTTTGTTGGGATAAATTTTCCAAAATAGGACATCGCTTGTTTCATAAGTACTATCTTTGCTAAAAAAAAGGTATTTCTCTTGATGGGTAAT
>CAYUFZ010000200.1:0-4547 GCA_964444025.1 uncultured Emticicia sp. | reverse complement strand
ATCTTTACTCATGAAAAAGTACTTTTCTTTGTGTGTGAAAAAAGTATAGGTATTATGGGGCAGAATGGATAGTTTGTGCATTTTCTGCCCCATAATAGGGTGGCTTAAGAATAAAATCAAACAAAGGAATCTCGCTTTTGTCATTCATGAACTCTGTTAATGTGTTTAAAAAAAATATTCTTATCGAAGCCTAACCTCCTTCATCCTTTTATCACTTTCATTTTTAGAATAGACAAAAATAGACTCATCTACATCCAAAAATTCTTGGATTTTGTAGTCAATTTCATCCAAAGAAGTTTTGAGTTTTTTCTTTTGTGTATCGTAACTGATTTTTTGGTCGAAATGCTGCATCAAGTCCAAATAAGGTATTTTATTGGGATAATTTTCATAGATTTGCTTAAAAATGCTTATTTCTTCGGCATCTAAACTTGCCAAAATCCCCTCCCAATTTTGCTTGATTTGTTTATAAATCGGCAGTGTTTTGTTTTTATATCGGTAAATCAAAAAACCAAGAATGCCAATTAAACCGATGCCAATGGCGGCGAAAGTCATGTTTAATGGCTGTTGAGTGATAGGTTCGTACAGTTGTCTTTCGATTGTTTTTTTGCCTAAAAACTCTTCAGGTGTATAAATTTTGACGGAATCCATCATAGATTTATAGCTTTTTACGAGTAAAAAACGGTCGGTTTTGGGGTTATAAACAATGTATGGAAAGCTCAATGAGAAACTCATTCGGTTGGGATATTCGATGAATTTGTTCTTTTCAAAATCCACTCCGTAGCATTTACTTTCATCAAAAATCAAGGATATGCCATTTTTATATTCCAAACGATGGTAATATGGATTATGAGTAATAGGAAATTCGCCGATTTTTGTCCAATGTTTGGAGATAAAATCGAAAGTCCAGATATCATTTAGCTGACTATCTTCTTTGTTTTCGACATCCGTATATTTGGTTTCTCCAAAGCCCATATACAAGGTATTTTTTCGGATTTGTGTCAATGCCCCAGTTCTTGGCATGGGCATGTGGTAATAATCATCATAAGAGTTTTCGATTTCCCATTCCTTGCTTCTCATATCGAAATAAGTGATGATATTTTTATCCGTAAATAAGCCATGTCCACCAAAGAGATGCAATTGGTTTTTATAGATAAACGGAGAGCCGCCATATTGATTTCGGTGGTTGCCATGTTGGTACAAGGGCGAGAAATTAGTCCCATCAAATTTATAAAAATTACCAGCACTTGCATAATACACGTATGTACAAGAATCGGTATTGAAATAGTTGAAAGTAGCTCCTTGGCTTGCTATTTTATTCGGATATACTTTCCAATTTTTTGCATCTTGGGTTTCATAAGTACTATCATTCGAGATAAAATAATACTTATCTTGGTGAATAATAATAGAATACTGTTGGTGTGGCAGTTTATAGAGATTACGATTGTTTTGGGCGAAAACAATGCCTGAAAAAAGGAAAAGTAGGTATAAGATTATGGCTTTTCTCATAGAAAGTACGTCAATAAATGTAGAGATTTTGCAAAAATATAAATAATTATCGAATCTTTACTTCTTTCATTCGTTTATCATTTTGGTTTTTTGTGTACTCAAAGATAGATTTTTTGTTTCCCAAAAAAGCCTGTAATTTTTTTTCGATTTCATCTAAGCTTATTTTTAATTTTTTCTTCTGTGTTTCCGGACTAAGTGTCTGGTTGAAGTTTTGAATGAGTGCTTGATACTGCATTTTATGAGGATATTGTTGATATATTTGATTAAATAAGTGATATTCTTCCTCATTCAGAATCAAGGCTATTTCATCTATTTTTGCCTGAATTTGGCTATAAATTTCTATTTTGGGTTGATTCAAATAGATGGAATACACACTTATCCCTACCAGAAAAACCAATCCAACGAAAATTCCAATAGAAACCCATTTGCTTTGAGGTTTATGGTATAATTGACTGACGATTTGCTTTGTTCCTAAAAACTCTTCAGCAGAGTATAGCTGAATAGACTCGAAAACATCGCCTTGCCCCTTGAAAACCATAAATTTATTGCTCGTAGGATTGTAATATATAAAATTTCGAAATATCGTAAACGGTACATGATTTGGAAATTTTATCAAACGATTGTTGATGATATCTATCCCCAAAATTTTGTTTTTTTCAAAAGATAAAATCATCCCTTTATAAGGAAGTGCTGCACTGTATATGTTACTTGGTTCAAGCATCTCGCCTAATTTTGTCCAACGCTTACTTTGCAAATCAAATTTCCAAAAATCATTTAGTTTTTTTTGTCCCCAGTGAGTAGAGGACTCATTAAATTTACAGACGCCAAGCCCTATCAATACCTCATTTTTATTCAACTGGAGGGCAGCTCCATTTCTAGGAACAGGTAATTGATAATAGGGGTCTTTGTAAGAAACCTTATCCCACCTACGAGACTTGAAATTGAAATAAGTGGTGATATTCTTATCCGTAAACATGCCATAGCCGCCAAAAATATGAAGTTTGTTTTGGTATATATACGAACTTCCACCATATTGATTTTTAAAGTCTCCCTCTTCGTATAAGGCTTCGTAATTTTTGCCATCAAACGAATATACATTCCCTCCTCCTCCAAAAAATAGATAGCAGAGCGAATCTGTTTCTACATAGCTTATAACAGCATGTTTGCAAGAAATTTTATTGGGATAGCCTTTCCAATGTATGGCATCACTTATTTCGAATGTACTATCTTGACTTATCAAATAGAATTTTTCTCGAAAAGTATAGCAATAATACATCCTTTGAGGGATGGCTGGTTTGTTTTGAGCAGAAAGATAATTCACACAACCAAACATACCCAAAACCAATGTAAACAATAATAACTTCAGTCTCATGTATTCTTCGTTTAGTCTTGAATAATCCCAACTTTTTTTACTCTTTTGTCGTCTTCGCTTTTGATAATTTCAAAAATACTCGCATTGAGTTGAAATTTTTTCCGAATTTTATCATCAATGGAATCCAAGGTTTGTTTAAGTTTTTTCTTTAGGGTATCATGTGAAAGTTTTGCATCAAAGGAGTCGAATAATTCTCCAAAAGAAATCTTTTCAGGGTATTGATTGAAAATTTTTAATAATAAATTTTTTTCCTCAGCCGTAAGTTCTTGATGAATGATTTCCATTTCTCTTGCAAGCAAATCGTAGGTGCAACTGTAAGGGACATTTCGTTTTTTTCTCTTGAAAAGCACATACAAAAGAATAAGCAACAAGCAGAGAGCCACCAAGAAAAATGCCTCATACCATTGGTTGATGTACGAATCCACGGGGATATAAAGCTTGGACACCGACCGACGATTTCCCATCAGGACTTTTTCAGGCACAACCTTTGGAATGAAAGATTGATTGATGTCTTTGCTGAGATAAAAAAAACTTTTGGTGTAAGGATTATATGTAAAATGCTTGTAATCAAGTCGATAAAGGGGAAGTTCAGGATTTTCGTAGCGAATCAGTTGATTGTTTTTGATATCCAAGGTATAAAAACTTGTTTTTCCCAAAAGAGTCGGTTGGTGATTGATATTACTAAACGAATACACATATTCTTGAATATCCCCAGAAGAAATTGCCCCAAGCTCCTGCTTGTAATCACCGATTTTAGACCATTTTTTAGTATTGAAATCAAACTGCCAAAAATCAAAAAGTGGAATATTTTTTTTGTCGGTTTCAGAAATAGATTTTTCCGAGAATCCCATACCAATATACAAGATATTTTTATCAACTTGCCCCACGGCTGCAAACCTTGGTCGAGGTGAATTTTCGTCTTCCGAAAAATTCGGTACTAATTCCCAATTTTTTGTTTTGGTATTGAGATAAGTGATGATATTTTTGGTAGTAAATAATCCATTTCCACCAAAAAGATGAGGCATGCCATGGTTGAGAAAAGCAAAAGATTCAAATTGATTTTTAAATTCCCCCAAAGTGTAAATTGGCAAGAAATTTTCACCGTCGAAAGAATAAGCCATTCCGCCATTGCGAACGACCAAAAAAGTATGATTTCCATTGGGGATATTGGAGAACCCCAAGGAAGAAATAGCTAAGTTATGCTCTTTTTGTAGCCAATGAATACCATCATCAGATTGATACAAATACTTCAAGTCCATGATGTAATACTTATTTTTTAGCGAAAATAGAAAATAAGAGCCCTCCGCTAAGCTAAGATTGGCATTGGCGAATAGAAAATTTGGGAAAAATAATAGTAAAAAGAAAAAGAATACTTTCTTCATGGGTATAGGAATAGTACAAAAAGAGTCATTTTTATGTGCAAAAATAGGGGAATATCGTAGAGTCACCTAATTTTCGCCCTTGTAAATGGCTCAAAAATGAGGCTTTTATACGCAAAATTTATTAAACGGTAATTATCAAACGAATAGATGCTTTTAGCAAGTAGAAAAAGTATAATAAAGCTAAGTAAAAAATAATAATCCCAAGCCTTGCTTAGACTTGGGATTTGACTAGATTTTTCTTTTCAATTCGAAGTGCTGCCCTAGATATACTTTCCGAACTAGCTCGT
>CAYUFZ010000199.1:0-5520 GCA_964444025.1 uncultured Emticicia sp. | reverse complement strand
ATTGAAAAGTCGGTCTTTAAAGTTATTTCTAAATTTGGTATTTTAGAAACCCCTATTATCGTCATGGCTCTTGCTTCTTTTGGTTTTGTCTATGCTGTTAATCCTTTTTCATTTGAGAATGCTTGGTTTTTTGAAACATTTAGGTTTGAAGTACATTCGCACCACTGGATTGCCAATGTCACGATTTTATTTTCAATTATTTCTTTGATATTGGGATATATTTTGACAAAAGAGGAAGTAGAAAACTTAAATTTGAATGCCAATGAACCCCATAATTTTTTACAAAAATTGATATTCAATAATTATTATTTAAGCGAATTTTATCAAAAGTATATCGTAGAGCCCATACTCAAGTTTAGCCCTGCTTTAGGGAGATTTGACCAGCATCGATTGGATAGGTTGGTCAATAAAAGCAGTGAAATAACCCTAAAACTCTCCCAATGGCATGTATGGTTTGAACAGCACTTGGTAGATAATTTAGTCAATACCATTGCAAAAAAAATCGATGCTTGGGGGGAAGCCATTCGGAAAATCCAAAACGGAAAAATCCAAAGCTATTTATTGATAGTTTTTGTATTCGTTTTATTAATATTTATCTTGTTATTAGCCAAATAGGTCATCAGACATATATTTGATATGAATAATTTTTTACTTTCTACCTTAATATTTTTACCTTTGGCAGCCTCTGCTTTGGTACTTTTTCTGCCCAATTCTTACAAAGATTCTTTCAAGTGGATTACTTTGTTGGTCGCTGTGGTAAATCTGTTGAGCATCTTTTCTGTTTATACTCTTTTTGACCAACAAAACGGTGATTTTCAGATGGTAGAACACAGAGAATGGATAAGAATGAGTTTGGGAAATATGGGGATATTGTCTATCGATTATTTATTAGGAATCGACGGTATCAACTTGCCTATGCTGGTTCTGACGGGTATCGTGATGCTGATAGGCACTATTTCTTCATTTCATATCAACCACCGCTCAAAAGCTTATTTTTCCTTGTTTTTACTACTGTATGCAAGCATTGTGGGCTGTTTTATAGCCTTGGATTTCTTTTTATTCTTTTTATTTTTCGAGTTTATGCTTTTACCCATGTATTTCTTGATAGGAATTTGGGGTGGCGAACGTCGAGAATATGCCGCCATTAAGTTTTTTATTTACACTTTGGTTGGTTCGGTATTGATATTGGTTGTGATGCTGGGCTTGTCGATGTCTGTTCAGGATTTGTTATTTTCGCAAGATATGCAAAAAATTGTCCATACTTTTGATTTTCGTCAGCTTTCAGACTTTAAAAACTATATTTCCGATAGTGTACTCAATCCAACACATCCAAAAGAAATTCTTGGGTTTTCTGTCAGAACCATTGCTTTTATCTTATTAATTATCGGTTTTGGCATAAAATTACCTTCATTTCCATTTCATACATGGTTGCCCGATGCACACGTCGAAGCTCCCACGCCTATTTCTGTGGTTTTAGCTGGGGTATTGCTTAAAATTGGTGCTTATGGTTTTATCCGAATTGCTTATGGTATTTTTCCGGATATTGCTCCACAATTTACACTCTTAATTAGTTGTGCCGGGGTAATGTCGATTATTTATGGGGCAATGAATGCATTGGCTCAGAAAGATTTGAAAAAACTCATTGCGTATTCTTCTATTTCGCACATGGGATTTGTTTTACTCGGATTGGCTTCCCTGACTGTAGAGGGCATCAATGGTACAATTTATCAAATGTTTGGACATGGTATCTTGTCTTCCATGCTCTTTTTGATTGCAGGTGTTTTGTACGACCGAACGCATAATCGCATCATCGACAATTACCGTGGCTTATCCAACGCAATGCCTTATTTTACGGTGAGTGTTTGTGTAGCATTTTTTGGAGCGTTGGGATTGCCAACTTTACCTGGTTTTATAGGGGAGTTTTTTACGCTCATGGGTGGCTTCCAATCCAAAATCATTCCTGATTGGTTGGTTATGGTGGCAACATTAGGCATTGTTTTGTCGGCAGCTTATTTTTTATGGACTTTACAAAAGATGTTTTTTGGGGAATATGAAATAAAAATAAACGACAACCAAACTCTCAGCGATTTGGATTTTAGAGAAATGACGATGCTCTTCAGTTTGGCAGCTTTGGCGATTATTTTTGGAATTTTTCCTAATTTGGTCTTTGACATTTCCAACGAGTCTGTCAAGTTGTTTTTACTTAGGTTTTAATTTTTTATTCCATTTGATTCAATAATTTGATGCTTGAAAAACTCCAACATATTCTTAGCAGTTCGACAATTTTATTGCCGGATTTTAGTCTTGGATTTGCCTTTTTGGCAATGGTAGCTTATGTAAGCTTTGAGCAAAATAATGGCAAAACTGCCACGCTTCATTTCCTTACTTTGGGAATATTGATACTGAGCGGTGGATTCTACTTGAATCAATGGAATACTCAAATCGATACGCTATCAAAAGGAATGTCGCTCTTCCATGGATTAATTTACTTGGATGAAAAAAGTATTTTCATCAAACTTTTGGTCATTGGAGCAGGTATTTTAGTACTATTTCATCTAAAACTGATTGGATATCGGGTAGCCAGCGAGTTTTATGTTATTTTCATAGCTTTAATTTGGGGATTACTTTTGATGAGCATGACCAACCATTGGCTGATGCTTTATATTGCTTTGGAATTGGTTTCTTTAAGTTCTTATATTTTGGTGGTTTTCAACAAAGCAAGTCTCAACCAAGAGGCGGGTATCAGATATTTATTGTTTGGAGCAACTGCTTCAGCACTGATGCTGTATGGCGTCTCTTTGCTGTATGGCATGACCGGCAGCCTTTTATTCGACGGATTGGCTTTTACCACTTATCTCAACCAAAATCCTTCGTGGATTGCGGCTCTTGCTATGTTTTTGAGTATTTCTGCCTTGATATTCAAACTTTCGGCGGCTCCTTTTCATTTTTGGACACCCGATGTGTATGAAGTGACCCCAACTCCCATCGTATCTTTTCTATCCATTGCTCCTAAAATAACGGCTCTCTTGGTTTTCATTCGAATCACGAGTAGCTTCCAAATTTCTTTGCAGATTAGCTTGGCAATTATCATATTTGGGTCTATTACCATCGGCAATTTCTCCGCCTTAAGGCAAAATAACACCAAACGAATGCTTGGTTATTCGACCATTGCTCATGGAGGATTTATGCTGGTTGGATTGCTTGCCAACAATGACATCGGCTTACAAGCCACGCTGTTCTATGCAACAAGTTATTTGTTCATTACGCTGGGAGCATTTTTGTTGATTGATTTATTGGCTTTAAAAACCGATAGTTATCAATTGGAAAGCCTCAAAGGTCTTGGACAAGAAAACGTTGCTTTGGGATTAGCTGCCGTTGTTATTATGATTGGACTGACAGGCCTGCCCCCTACTGTCGGATTCAGTGCAAAACTTTTGATTTTCAGTGCATTATGGGAATCTTATCAAAATACGCAACAAGGATACTTGCTGATATTATTGCTTTTTGGCTTACTCAATACTGCTATTGCTCTTTTCTATTATATCAGAATACCTTTTTATATGATTTTTAAAGAGCCTTCGATAGGAACAAAAAAGATACACATCGGCAATCTTCGAAAAACATTATTGTTTTTCTACGTAATAGCGATGGTGTATTTATTCATCAAACCTGATATTTTGATGGATTTTATCATTCGTTTACTCTAAGAAATTTTTCAAAGTCGGTCGTTAAAAGTGCTGGGTCTTCAGCTGAGATGATGATTTTTTTTTCTTTTGTCTGAATCAACAGCACCTGATTTCGATTAGTGACATACCATGTCATTTTACCGAATTTTAGATTGGTAAATATTCCAAAATACCCAAATAATCCACCCACACCAAACAATCGCAAAGAACCAGAAATATCCTCTCGCCCTATCTGACGGACAGATACGATTTGCGAAAAATCTATCTTGACTGGAAACAAAAGTCGATTGATGATAAATACTCGCTCATGTAGCATAAGTTCTGTTGGTCGTAGAAAATAAGCAAAGAAGTAAGTAGCCACCAAAAAAAATTGAGTCAGCACCACCGCCAACAAGCCAAACTCTTCGACATGAAACCACTGAAACACAAAAATACCTACAAATAAGGCACTGATAATCATCGTCACGATTTTTGCCAATTGGTCGAGAGAACTAACTTTATATATCATCATGTTAGAAGAAAAATTCAAAAATACCTTTATATCAAACGGGGCATTTACCTCAACAAATATCACGATATTATGGCTTTAATCCAACGAATAATTCATTTTGTCATTGATTTTTAGATTTTGGGACAAGTATCATTTCTTGTAATAGAGATAGTTTTGTGCTTAGAGAATACTTAAATTTTCGACTAGTTGATAATAAGTCCATTAAAATTATTGAATTTCTGTCTCATAGGATGCCGTATCTGCCTTGCTTTAAGTAAAATCTAAAGCCCTATTCAAACATAAAAACAAAATCAACCTATTCCCTAATTAGCAACATCATATCAACAACACCATAAAAAAACACTCATTTACACCAACCAACAGCAAGAATATTCCTAAAAAAGCGGTAATTGAAATCTTGTATAAAATGGATTAAATAAAAGAATAATTTGTAAAATTTCAACATCCTCTCCCAATTGTAAACAAATTGTAAATTTTCTTTGCAAGACAAAGTTATTCTTTGGAAATTTGTGTCACAAATCTTCAAAAAACCATAAATGAGCGACGCAATTAAACACGAATGTGGCATTGCCCTTGTTCGTCTTCGCAAACCACTTCAATATTACATCGATAAATACGGTACGCCTCTCTATGGCATTCAACGGCTTTATGTTTTGATGGAAAAACAGTCGAACAGAGGGCAAGACGGAGCAGGTGTTGGAAATGTAAAATTGGATGTTCCGCCAGGGCATCGATACATCAGCAGGTATCGTTCGGTAGAAAATAGGCCAATTGTTGATATTTTCAATAAAATCAATGAGAAATACAAGGATGTGCTGAAAAACAAACCCGAGAAATTTAAAGATGCCAAATGGCTTCAAGAAAACATTGCTTATTCGGGGGAAGTTTGGCTTGGACACTTACGATACGGAACTCATGGCAAAAACGAAATTGAAAATTGCCATCCGATGCTCCGACAAAGCAATTGGAGAAGCCGAAATATGTTGGTGGCAGGAAATTTTAACATGACAAATGCCGAAGAGTTGTTCCATAAATTGGTAAAACTCGGACAACATCCAAAAGACTTAGGAGATACGGTCACGGTGATGGAAAAAATCGGTCACTTTTTGGATGAAGAAAACCAACGGGTATTCGACCGATTCAAAGGAATTTATGAAAATCCAGCTCTTTCGGACATCATTGAAGATAACATGGATTTGCCAAGGGTTCTTCACCGGGCATGTAGAGATTTTGACGGGGGATATGCCATGGCGGGTGTCACGGGATTTGGTGCCTCATTTGTGGTGAGAGACCCTTCAGGAATTCGTCCGGCTTATTATTGGG
>CAYUFZ010000198.1:397-5526 GCA_964444025.1 uncultured Emticicia sp. | reverse complement strand
GGAATTTGGAGCATGTAATGGAAGGAAAATTCAGACCCGGTCACTTTAATGGAGTCGGAATTGTCGTCAGTAAATTGTTCAATATGATTCAACCGAGCAGAGCTTATTTTGGTCTGAAAGATTTACAGCAAGTGGCTGTTATTTCTCGATTGGTGAAAGATTTAAGCTATGATTTAGAGCTGATTGCTTGTCCTACGTATCGAGAAGAAGATGGATTGGCAATGTCTTCCAGAAATGTTCGGCTATCGCCTTCGGCAAGAGCCATTGCTCCAAAAATTTATGAGTCCCTACTTTTGGCAAAAAATCAATTATCAAGTGGCGATACGGTTTCTGACACAAAAGCTGTAATCGAAAAATATTTTTCAAACTATCCCGAATTTAAGGTGGAATATTTTGAAATATGTAATTTTGATACTTTAGAGTCTTTGGAAATGAGAGCCAAACCGACGAAAACAGCTATCTGTATTGCTGCTTTTTTAGATGGTGTCAGATTAATAGACAATATTGTGTTCTAAAGGTAAGGATATAAATGTGTATATCTAATTGTCAATTTTAATATCTTCAATGGAGAATTCTCATCAGACTCCTTCTTAATTTTACAAAATTAAGCCAAAGTAGCTAATTTTATAGTATTTGATATTATTTTATCGATTTAAAAAATGGGTCTTGCATTTCTCATCCAAGACCCATTTTTTAAAATTATTATCGAATGGTAGAGAAATCAGTCGCTGTCATGAACATCGACTCTACTTTTTCTACAATTTTACCATTTTTCTCCGATTCATCACGAACTTTAATCCATTTTGGATCAACTCTGAATGCATCAAAAGCAGCTTTTGCTCCAGCTTCGCTTGGATGTCCGATAACATACAATAATTTAGCTTGGCCGTCTTTTTCAATTGTTTTCCAATAAGCAATATTTTCAATGCCATGCTTTTTGAATAGTTTTAAGGTATAATTTCTAAATCTAGCCAAAACATTGTCGATATTATTCGGAGTTGCGGTATAAACTCTTAATTCAAAAACTCGCTCTGAATTTTTAATATTCTCTTTAATTTTCGGAGAAAAGTCGGTAGCATTCATAAAAATCGATTCAACTTTTGCGACAATTTTACCATTTTTCTCAGATTCTTCACGTACAGTCTTCCACTCTGGGTCTGCACCGAAAGCTTTCCAAGAGGCATCACGAGCTTCTTTGCTTGGATAAGCCAACACATAATAAAGGGCATTTTTATCATTTTGGTTAGGAGTCCAATAGCCGATATTAGTCATCCCGTGGCGTTCAAATAATTTGGTCGTATGGTTTCTAAACCGATTGAGTAAATCCGGTAATTTTCCAGGTTCGCAATAGTAGATTCTCATTTCGAAATAACGAGTGTCTGCTTTTTTAGCAAAAGAAATACCAAACGAAAGCATCAAAAGAACTAAAATCGATAGTTTTTTCATGTGAAATATAAGGTTGATAGTTAAAATGAATAATGGAAAAAGAATGAAGCACGTTCCTCTTTGATTCTCTTTCCTTACAAATATACAGATTGTAAGACAACTTTATCAAAATTTCGACCAAAAGCCAAAAACAAAAGATAAGAGAAATGATTATCTTTGTGTCGATAAATCACATATACCAGATGAAAATCATAGAAGTTGGCGAAAATAGAAAATTACAGCAAGAGTTTTTGGAATTTCCTTCGAGAATTTATGCAGGAAATAAGTATTATATTCGCCCCCTCGACCAGGACATTGAAAAGATATTTGACAAAGAAAAGAATCCTTTGTTTGAAAAAGGGGCGTGTACACGTTTTTTAGCAGTGGATGAGCAAGGAAAAACGTTGGCTCGAGTTGCTGCTTTTGTGAATGCAAGCACGGCTACTCACGGAAACGAACAACCAACCGGCGGAATAGGCTTTTTTGAATGTATCGAAAACCAAGATGTAGCTTTCGCAATCTTCGACCATTGCAAAGCATGGCTTAGCGAAAGAGGAATGGAGGCAATGGACGGACCGATAAATTTTGGAGAAAGAGACAATTGGTGGGGATTGCTGATTGACCCTTATGATGCCGAACCTACTTGGGGAATGCAATACCATTTGCCATATTATCGTACTTTTTTTGAAAATTATGGCTTTCAAGACTATTTCCAGCAATATACTTTTCTACTTCCGATTCCAGAAGTAGAAGCAAAAAAAGTAGTAAGACCCGCCTTGTTTGAGATTGCCAATCGAATTTATAATACCCCTGGATATGATTTTAAGCATGTAAGCAAAAAAGAACTTCCTAAATTCGCAGAAGATTTTAGAATCATTTATAATAAAGCTTGGGCAAAAAATATGGCTACTGGCGAAATGACTCCCGAAAGAGCCAACGCCATCATGCAAACAATGAAACCAATCCTCGAAGAAGAACTCATGTGGTTTGGCTATCATCAAGATAAACCCATTGCTTTTTTTATCATGATTCCAGAGTTAAATCAAATCATCAAACACGTCAATGGCAAACTAAATTGGATTGGTAAACTAAAATGGATGTATCATACCCTCATGAAAACCAATAAAAAAGCACGAGGGGTTATTTTTGGTGTCATACCCGAATATCAAGGCAGGGGCATCGAATCTGCTATTGCCCTTTCTTTTTCGAGGGCTTGTTGGAAGCCGAATTATCAATACGAAACTTTAGAACTCAACTGGATTGCTGATTTTAATCCCAAAATGCTAAAAGTAACACAGGTTTTGGGTGCAAAAAAATATAAAACCTATATTACATACAGATATTTGTTTGATAGGAACAAAGAATTTAAGCGTTGTCCGGTTTTACAATAAATAGCAAGACAATTGAGCAAAAAAAATATTATTTATTTTCTTGATTACCCAAGAAAAGACGTAATATTCATTTTTTATCAATAAACTCGCTGAAAATGCCTAAATTGCAGGTCAAAATTCATTCATTTTCAAAATAAACAAACATGTCATTACTTACTGTAGGCTCAGTAGCCTTTGATAAATTAGAAACCCCATTTGGCAAAACCGATAAGATTGTGGGTGGAGCTGCTACTTATATTACCCTCTCGGCTTCTTATTTTACCAATAAAAATAATCTGGTAGCTGTTGTTGGTGGTGATTTTCCTGAAGAAATGATAAAAATCATGCAGGATAAAGGAATCAATACAGATGGATTGGAAGTTATCAAAGATGGTAAAACTTTTTTCTGGTCGGGAAGATACCACAATGACATGAATACCCGTGATACTTTAGATACGCAACTAAATGTATTTGAAAACTTCAATCCTCAAATTCCAACGAATTACCAAGATTGTACTTATTTAATGTTGGGCAATATGGTGCCTGCTTTGCAGCACACGGTACTAAAAAAACTGAATAATCGTCCGAAATTTGTCATGTTAGATACCATGAATTTATGGATTAATATCGCAAATGAGGATTTAAAAGCAGTGATAGCTGAAGTAGATTGCTTGACTATCAATGACGAAGAGGCTCGTCAGCTGTCGGGTGAATATTCTCTACGAAAAGCGGCAAAAACCATTATGGAAATGGGTCCCAAAACATTGATTATCAAAAAAGGAGAACATGGTGCCTTGTTGTTTCAAGGAGAAGATATATTTTTCTGTCCTGCTTTGCCTCTCGAAGAGGTATTCGACCCAACTGGGGCAGGGGATACTTTCGCCGGTGGATTTATAGGTTATTTGGCAAAAACAGATGATATTTCCTTCGAAAATATGAAACGTGCCATTGTGCACGGGTCTGCAATGGCTTCTTATTGTGTTGAAAAATTTGGAACTGAAAGAATTTTAAGTCTAAAACAAGAGGATATCGATGCGAGAGTCGCTCAATTCAAAAATCTTGCATTCTTTGATTTATAATGTTGATACAAATTATTGTTGTATGAATGATAATGATTGGGGTTTTGCTTAGGCTAAACCCCAATTTTATTTTCAAATGCAAATATTTCTTCTCTCGGACGGCTGATGCTACATGTAAAGTAAGCAATTTCTCTGCCATTGATGCGTTTGTTACTCGATAGAATTTAGATTTTTGAGAGGTTTATGGTTAAATGCTTCTTTGGTATTGAATCTTTTTTTCCATATTTCAATACCATTGGAGTCATTAAAAATAACCGTATAATGTTCTTTTATATAATTATCTAAGGCAGGAAAACATCTTCTGGGTGCAAATTGATAGATATTATATCCGAATGTTTCTCCAAGCTTGACCACAAAATAAGTAGGCTGTTTTTGAACCAAATGCTGCATGACCAATTCTTTCGATAACTCTTTCATACTAGGAGATGAAATTGTTTCGTAATCTACCGAATTATTTGGTGTTGCTTGTGGAATGCCAGACAGTACGTGCAGAGAGCCTCCCCAACCCCAAACTTTCAGCCTAATGCTATCCAATGTTTCGTGATTTTTAAGTGCATCTCGTATGATAAAATCTGCTATGGCTTTTTCTTTCAGATAATTACCTGCTTTGGTGTAATTGTAATTTCCAATTTTTGATAAGAAAACGGCAGGCGTAACCCTCGAGATGAATAAAAAAATAATAATGCTCAAATAGATTATTTGATGTTTTTTTGTCCAAATGGAATAATTAAAAGCAAAATTGAAAACAAAAAACAAAGGAAATAGACATAATATGAAGTAATGGTCGCTATTTCTTCCTGATTTAAAAATACAATACAAAGTGGAGAGCATGAGCAGACTTAAATATATCCATGCTTTTAGGTGTGATTTCTTCTCCTTTTGAAGGAGGGATAAATAGAAAGAATAGGCAATAAGTACCACATTGATAAAAGCGATTTCGTTGGAGCCGCTGAGATTTAGTGTAGAAAAATATCTCCAGAAGCTTTGTAGCCAAGTTTCGCCAGAAGAGTATGCTAGATTTCTTAAAATGTAGAACCAATAGGCATCTTGTACGATTTGATAATGCCATAAAATGCCGAAAAGCAACACGAAGACGATGGAAATACCTCCCAAAAAACAGTATATTGCGTCTTTCTTTTCTCGAAATTTTTCAAATACAAAGGCAAGACCTATGAATATTGCCAATGGAACAACCATTAATTTTGCCAAACAAGCAATGCTGAGGCTTATGCCAGCCAAGATATACCGATGGCTG
>CAYUFZ010000198.1:0-387 GCA_964444025.1 uncultured Emticicia sp. | reverse complement strand
CAATAAGTACATATCAATAACAACAATACAGGAATCCATTCTGTTGCAAATTGATTATAGATGGGATTAATATTGAGTGTTATGATAAATAAAGGCAAAAGTATCGAGGCAATAATGCGGTGTTTATTTTGCCTGAAAAAATATATTTTTACGATTTTGGCATAAAATACCCATGAAAAGGCAATCGTAAGTACAAAAATAAAGTGAATTGTTCGCCAATCGAGGGGAAAACCCAATTTGAAAAACACGTAGGTCAGTAATGAATAAATCGGACCAGAAGTACTGCCATCAATGTCTTTCCAATAAATATCTGTCGTTTTGTACAAAGAAATGGCATTGCCCAAATGAAAACTTTCATCCACATTTAATTCATAATTGTAGGTAATG
>CAYUFZ010000197.1:3618-5560 GCA_964444025.1 uncultured Emticicia sp. | reverse complement strand
TATTATTGCCAAGAGTTGCTTTAAACGCCACCAATAATGCGGCTCCCCTCACAGTTCATGTTGCGGGTATGGTTGTTTATAATACAGCCACAGCTGGATCGGGAACTACTGCTGTTGTACCGGGCTACTATTACAATGATGGTATCCAATGGAATCAATTACTCTCGGTAGGTAATTCACCAGGGGTTCCTACCACTACAAGAAGCTATGTTACGGCTTTTCAGAGTAAAGCACATAATACGTGGGTAGATGTTACGGGTTCTACTGTTACTGTTCCTGCTGGAAATAGTATCTTAGGATATAATGCTACTGTAGAAATGGACAATAATGGTCAGGGTTCTATGACAATGCATTTAAGATTTTTTGATGTAACAAATGGTGTTGCTGTCGCTAATTCAGAACGCACGTTAGTATCAGCTGGCTATGCAGTTGGTGTGAATGTTCGTGTAGCTGCAAGTGGAGCGGTAGATATCCCTTTGACCTTGGCGTCTCCAACTCAGTATAGACTACAGATTTTTAAGAAAACGACGGACGGAACCCCCAATACTAACCAAGATATGTATTTTACACGAGGGTATATTGAATATAAAAATTAATTCCCTAGCAGATACTGGGTTTTACCTAACGAGGGCAGTTCTGTTTTCGTTCACGTAACGTTCACATTCATATTATCTGTATTATTTGTTTTTTGAATATAGAATATCATAAAATTCTTTATGTCAAATTTTTATAAAAGTTAAATTATAATAATGAAAAATAACTTGTATGCCAGTTTAGAAGGGTTTGGCTTTTATGCTAGATGATTTTTTCTCTGAATACAAACACAGTCTCAAACAGGCAACTACGTCCCTTCGGGAGGCGAAGCTGTCAACTACGGTATTTTAGACCTTAGCACTTCTGTAAATTGGGCTACGGATTGGATGGCAACTCTAGGCTATTTTTATGGCACAGACCGCTACACAGGCGGTAGCGATGGCAATAACATCAATGTTTACGTAAAGCACTATGCCACAGCAGCCAATCAGGGATTTAGCTTCCCAGTTGGTAGTGGTACAGATTTGCGGATGAGTGGTAGCATAACATTAGGTACTACGCTACAGCCTGTATTGTAGGTAATCCGACCACCACAATAGACCCGACAGATGCCGCTCCTGGCATGTACGCTATTACCTCGGTTGGAACGGGTCAGTACAGCTGACCAATGGGGGATTGGCAAGTACTGACGGGTTCGGCAGTTGGTATGACCGTAACCGTTAGTGTACCAGATGTAAGTACACTGGGTACAGCAGGAAACTTGCGTTTAGCGGGCTGGAATGGACTTTTTAAAAATATCAAATTAGTTCATATTTATATCATTTAGGTTAATACATTGTTGAGAATAAAAATAAAATGAAAAAGAACTTACAAATCATAATAGTATTACTTGGGATGTTTTTTGTTACAAAACTACAAGCTCAAGTAAAAATTGGTACTAATCCAAACACCATCAGTACGAATGTGAATTTGGAAGTAGAGTCGGCAGCGGCAAGTAAGTTTGTTGTGACCAAAGATTCGGCAAAAGTAGGGGTAGGCACTGCTACACCAACTGCCAAATTAGACGTGAATGGTAAACTCCGAGTAAGGGATGTTCCTCAGTCTGCAACAAATAGTTTAGTTCCTTTATATGCTGATAGCAATGGAAATGTCGTGACGGGTCCTGCTGATAATACTTATTTGATTGACATCAAATATAGTATTAATACTGGAGGGAATGTGGCCGTTGCTTCCAATGGAGCTTGGACAACGACTACGAGTTATTTATTGCCTTTAAATAGCGTAAATTCAATCAATATCCCTGCTGGAAAAACTGGTTCAATATCGGTAGATTATGGGGCTTGGGGAGATGACAATAGTTTTGCTACTGCGGGGTCTATCAATCCTGGTTTAATCATTGAATACTCCG
>CAYUFZ010000197.1:0-3608 GCA_964444025.1 uncultured Emticicia sp. | reverse complement strand
TGGCAACAAATTATAATAATATTACTTCTAGTATTGAAAGATGGAATTTGAATTTCTCAAATCAATATCCCATTACCTCTGGCGTAAATAGAAATGTGAAGTTTCGATTGAAAGCATTTAGCCCAGATAGTGTAGGGCCTACACAATATATTGGCTGGTACATCAAAACAACTTTGATGTTGAATCCATGATTTTTATTTCCTTTATAAGTAAATATGTTTGTGTAAAAGGTGGCGAATTTTTGCCACTTTTTCATTTTATAGGACAGCTGTTATATATATGCCATTTATTTTGAACAATGCTCATGTGATAAAAACCAAAATAAATCGATAAATTCTCCCTCAAAAATGGCAAGTATTTTTTTTAAATGACTTTCATCACCTTTTTTGGACGTTCGTCACCATTTTTGACTGGTGGATGGTAAAATATAAAGACTTTTATATTTTCTTTGCATGGTCTAGAAACAAGAGTTTAAACATAAAAAATATATTGTTTGATACATCAAAAATATTCTGATGTTCAACACATGATTTTTTTGTTTCCTTTATAAGTAAATTTGTTTGTGTAACAAGTGGTAATTTTTACCACTTGTTCATTTTTGACAACAGTTCATTGAAAATATTTATTGACATCAACAAATTTATCATTGCGTTTATCCCCAAATTTTGGACGTTTATCACCCCATTGTCCAAAGTCATAGGAGTTTGATAGATGATTTGGGGTAGATTTATGCGAGATTAACAGCAAAAAGAAATTTGTTCAAATAAACTGTCAGATGATATAGATTTTTTGAAGAATGACGCTCTTGTTATACAAGCATTTTGCCAAAGAATAAACGGGTAGATAGAATATAAATCAAATTTATATTTATCCCATTTCAGATAAAACCGTTTCCGATATAATTGAACTATTGTGCCAAGGGATTGGTCAAATACCAATCTCTTGTTTGCTATAAATAACCTTCCACTCCCAACCCAAACAAGGCAAAGTCATATTTGCAAGGGTCTTGAGGGTCTAATTGTCTCAACGAGTTTGTCAGCTCTTCGGCAGCTCTCCAATCGAGTTTTTCTCTTTGTAACAAGCCAAGTTTTCGTGCCACCCTCTCGACATGTACATCGCAGGGACAAATCAGTTGCTTGCTTGAAATTTTCGACCAAATTCCAAAATCGACTCCTTTGTCGTCTTGTCGAACCATCCAACGCAAAAACATATTGAGTCGTTTACAAGCAGAATGATTGGCAGGTGTGGAAATATGCTTTTGGGTGCGTTGTGGGGCATTTTCCAACGAAAAAAACCTTTTACGAAAGTTTATCAGACTCTCCTTGACATTGTCTGTCCCCGTTTGTAATCCATCTGTAAAGGCTGTTTCCAAACTATCTTCTTGGGCATAGAAATGCTTTAAAAATGCAATAAAATACAATGTATCGGTTGCGTTGAAGGTACGATGCTTGAAATCCAAAAACCGTTTCAAGTCGCTATCTTGATGATTTTTGATAAAATCGTAAGGGGTATTGTCCATCAATCTAAACAATTCCAAACATTTATTGATAATCGTCTTTCGTTGCCCCCATGCCAAAATTGAAGCAAAAAAAGCCGTAATTTCTATGTCTTGCTTGAGCGAATATTGATGAGGAATACTGATTGGGTCATGCGGAATAAAATTCGGCTGATTGAATTGTTCATATTTCTGATTCAGTAAATCAACTATGGCTTGGGTCATCGATGAAAATTATTTTTTAAATAGCCTGAATATTGCCACAAATACATTTGAAATAAACGAAAAAATAGCCAATATACCCGTAAATAGCAAGCCGAAAACCGTGATAAACGGATACAAAAGGGCAAAGGCTATGTTCCAGATTTTAGATTTTGTCTGCATGTTCTTAATTGCTTAAACTGTACGTAATTTCGGCACGAATGCGTTTGTCTTTCGGAGAAAGTTTTTCAAAAGCAACGGGGGAGACCTTAATCATGACATCTCCTTCAATCTGTAATTTTCCGATAACTTTTACCCAAACACTTTTATCATTTGCTTGATTTTGAATTTTTATCAATGTACCAATCGGAGCGGAGCGGTGTAATGCCAAATATTTACTCGATTGGATATTGGTATCGATGATTTCGGCAATTCCTTGCTCCTTTACTTTTTTCCCACCTGGGGCATTTGGAATTTGTGTGGGAGCTACTTGTATAGGAGTTTTAAGGGAGTTTTTATTGCTTTTGTTTTCTTTTGTCCAATCGCCTGCGGGTGCTTGTACCGACGTGATTTTTGTCTTCAAACTGTCTTTTTTAGCAAATTTTTCGATAAAATGGGCTGGTTTGCTCACATAAAGCAATTGATTGGGATGTAAAATGTCTGATTTTAGCTCATTCCATTCTCTGATTTGCCAAGGTTTTAATTGGTATTTTTTCGAGATAGAAAACAGATTTTCGCCATCTGCGACCAAGTGTGTTTGTGTGGTTTTGGCGATAGTTTTTGGTTTTTGTACTTTCACTTTACTCGAATCTTTTTTAATAGTGCTACCTCTGACAATGCTTGTTTCTTTGGGAGTTGCTTCGGGTACGTCGATAATCTCAATGCCGTTTTCATCTACTCGAGCAGAGCTATTTTCTGCACGATTTTCATGGTTTGAGGTATGAAAAGGAATTTCAATGACATCATTGGGCCTTATTGTGCTATTTTTTTTCTCGAAATTTATCGAAAAATATTCTTTTTCTGTACAATTATAACGCTTCAACAACATATATAATGTCTCGCCTTTTTCTACTTTATGCTGGACAAGTACAAGCCCGTTTCGCTTTTCGATGCCAAGGGAGTCCATCTCGGAAGCCGAGGCATTCAAAATTAAACACATAATTAGTACAATTGTGCAAATGTATTTTAACATAATAAATATAGGTGAATACGGAAGTTTAATGAATTGGATTTTTTTTAGACGAAAATTATTTTTTTTGATGTTTCTTTCAAAATTTTTTTTCAAATTTACGTCTTAAATAAGCAATTTCATAAAAAATTAATGAATAAGAACAATAATAGTCTTTTTCTTGATGTTTTTTTGGTATTTTATGCCATTTATTTTAACCTATGAAGATTTTGGGAATTATTCCGGCAAGATTTGCATCAAGCAGATTCCCCGGCAAGCCTTTGGCAGATATCGTCGGTAAATCGATGATTCAGCGTGTCTATGAACAAGCCAAAAAAGCACCTTCGCTTTGTCAGGTTGTGGTGGCAACCGACCATGAAGATATCTTCAATCATGTACTTTCGTTTGGTGGTGAGGTTGTCATGACTGAAGCAAAGCATCCGAGCGGTACCGATAGATGTTTTGATGCTTTGCAGCAAATGGGGGGGCATGACAAATACGATTATGTCATCAATATTCAAGGAGATGAGCCTTTGATTGACCCGAGCGTGATTGAGCAATTGGCAAAATTATTGGATTTTAAAACGGAAATCGGCACAATTGTTAAGAAAATTTCTGATTATCAAACTCTTTTCGACCCAAATGTCGTCAAGGCTGTCTTGACCATGCGAAAGCAATGTTTGTATTTTAGTCGTCAGACGGTTCCGTACGTGAGGGGTTCTGAGCCCGAAACTTGGCTCGACC
>CAYUFZ010000196.1:0-5617 GCA_964444025.1 uncultured Emticicia sp. | reverse complement strand
GAAAAAATAAAATTGTCCAGCATCATGGTACATCGGTTCGAGGTCTTGCGAGCGAACTTGAGCATTTTCTGGGTTTTTCCAACGTATTTTTTCTTGCTCCATGACAACTCCTCGTTGCGGAGGAAATGAAAATCTTTGAATTGTAAATACAGCGTCTAATCCTTTATCGGAGAGTATTTGAAATGCCTTTTGTAAACTTTCTCCCGATACGAATGGAGCAGTCGGATAGATGCAACAAGCGTATTGAAATGATTTGTTCAATTGCTGATATTTTTCTAATACTTCTGTCAATACATCTACTGTGGTAGCAAAATCATTGGCATTTTCGGTCGATCTCATGAAAGGTACTTTGGCTCCATACTGAAGAGCAATTGCTGCAATTTCGGTATCATCGGTCGAAACCATTACTTCACTGAATAGCCCACTTTGTATGGCAGCTTCGATGGAGTATGCAATGATTGGTTTTCCGAGAAAATTTTTGATATTTTTTCTCGGAATTCGTTTACTCCCTCCACGAGCCGGAATAATTGCCAAAGCTTTTCCTTCTGTATTCAATGTTGGAATAATCATTTACACATCAGTTTTTTCTAATAAATACATGCAATCGGCATTTCCTGATTCTGCCTGATTGATATATGGATAAATTTCTTTTTTTACCAAAGTCAGATTTGGAAAACGGTCTAAAAATAATTGAGCATAATCCGCCTTCCATAGATAATCCTCATTTCCTCGATAATTGATGGTGGTGGTTTCGGGTGCAAAATATTCCCAACCCCAAATATATTTTTTCGAGCAACGAACCATTTCGTCCATGATTTTCGGCAGATTATCTGGAGAAATATGAATCAAAACACCATTGGTACAAACCAAATCAAAATAGGCATCTTTGAAAGGGAGGTCGAAGCCTGAACCTTGTAAAATGTTGATATCTTGCGTAAATTCCTTTGCTTTTTGTGCGGCATACGCTTGTAATTCGATGCCATATATATTCTTAAATCCCGAGCGTTGTAAACCCACAAGCTGCATTCCTGTATTACAGCCGACTTCCAAGATTTTGGCATCTTTGTCCAAAACATTTAGAAATTTTTCATTGAGTTCAATTTTGGTAATTCCCCAATTTTCTAAATAAAATTGATCCCATTCTTCGGGTTTGCGTGAGTTTCTATCTGTATAATCTTTCCCAAACTCACCACTCCAAAAATGCTCTTGTTTTGTTTTCATTTATTTTTTGAAATTAAAGGAGAATAATATAATCCTCAATTTTTATTGATACATTTTTTCGTAATACTTCAAATAATCACCACTAGTAACATTTTCGAGCCATTGTGTATTTTCCAAGTACCACTCTACTGTTTGTTCCAATCCTTCTTCAAATTGAAGCGAGGGTTTCCAGCCTAATTCATTCATTAGTTTAGAAGCATCAATGGCGTACCTCAAATCATGTCCTGCACGGTCGGTTACGTAGGTAATCAATTGGGCAGATTCGCCTTCTGTTCTACCTAATTTATCGTCCATAATTCGACAAAGAAGATGCACTAAATCAATATTTTTCCATTCATTAAACCCTCCGATATTGTAAGTTTCGCCATTTTTACCTCGATGAAATATTTCATCAATGGCACGGGCATGGTCTTTGACAAACAACCAATCTCGTACATTTTCACCTTTTCCATACACAGGCAATGGGCGTTTTTGAAGAATATTGTTAATCATTAAAGGAATCAATTTTTCAGGAAAATGATTCGGTCCGTAGTTATTAGAACAATTCGAGATAACCACCGGTAATTTGTAAGTATTGTGATAAGCTCTGACAAAATGGTCGGATGAAGCCTTCGATGCCGAATAAGGTGAGCGAGGGTCATATTTGGTAGTTTCGACAAAGAAATCTTCGGGATTGTGCAATTCTCCATAGACCTCATCGGTGGAAACATGGTAGAATCGGTGCTCTGACAAGGTATCTTTCCATGTATTTTTGGCAGCATTCAATAAATTGACCGTTCCGATGACATTAGTCATGACAAATTCCATGGGATTGGTAATTGAGCGATCGACGTGCGATTCGGCAGCCAAATGAATGACACCATTGAAATTGTATTTTTCAAATAAAGCATTCAGGTAGGTAGCATCAGTAATATCCCCATGCTCGAAAGTATAGTTTGGAGCTTTTTCGATATCTTTCAGATTTTCTAAATTACCTGCATACGTCAATTTATCCAAATTGATGATTTGATAATCCGGGTATTTATTGACAAATAATCGGACAACATGTGAGCCAATAAATCCTGCTCCTCCGGTGATAAGTATATTTTTCATGAATTAAAAATGTATCGATTGGACTATTTTTGCCAGATTGATTATTTATTTCTTAATTTCAATTCCCAACGCCAAGCATCTTTCAAGCTTTCAGCGAGGCTTTTTTCTGCTTTCCACCCCAAAATTTGTTCTGCTTTAGAAACTTCGCCATAAATTTTTTCAACATCACCAGGCCTTCTTTCTCCAATTTCGTAATTAAGCTTTACTTGGCAAACCGCTTCAAACGTCTGTATAATTTCTAAGACCGAATTACCTTTTCCTGTACCTATATTAAAGACATCATAGTAATTATCCGAATGTTTGTCTAATAGCTCCAAAGAGGCGACGTGAGCTTTGGCCAAATCTACGACATGAATGAAATCTCTGACATTTGAGCCATCTGGGGTATCATAGTCATTGCCAAAAACAGTGAGTTTTGGACGAACCCCTGCTGCTGTTTGTGTAATAAACGGCACTAAATTACTTGGGACACCATTGGGTAATTCTCCAATCAGGGCTGTTTCATGTGCCCCGATAGGATTAAAATACCTTAGTGAAATGATTTTTAAGGGATTTCCGGCTACAATGGTATCTCTCAATATATCTTCACAGATAGTTTTGGTATTTCCGTAAGGAGAAGTGGCTGGTTTTCGGGGGGTATTTTCAGTTACTGGAATTTCATCTGGTTGTCCGTAAACAGTACATGAAGAAGAAAAAACCAGATTTTTGATATTTAATTTTAGCATCACCTTCAAGACATTTAAGGTAGAGCCGACATTATTTTCGTAATATTTGATTGGCAAAGCGACGGATTCGCCCACAGCCTTGTGAGCCGCAAAATGAATAAGCCCCTCGATGTTTTCAGAAACACAAATATTTTCTAAAATATCGATATCATTGCAGTCATTTTCATAAGTTTTGATGGATTTTCCAAGGATTTGTTCAATACCTTGCAGGACGGATTTGTCGGAATTGCCAAAATTATCGATAATGATAGGCTCATGTCCGGCATTCACCAATTCTACCACCGTATGCGATCCGATGAAGCCCGCACCGCCTGTGACTAAAATTTTCATAAAAAAATGTTTGTTTTTTTTGCAAAAGTATGAATTTAGTAGTTTAATTGGAAATTGTTCTTGTATTATTGTCTTATTAGACGATTAAAAGGGCATTTCAAGCTAATTTTTTTATATTTTTCCCATAAACCTAAATTTAAGATGACAAATTCGGAGATTAAAGCTCTTGTTTCACTACTCGATGACCAAGATGTAGAGGTGGTTCAGCATGTCGAGAATCAACTTCGTCGCATGGGTGAAACGGCTATCCCTTTTTTGGAAGACCACTGGCAGGATAGTTCGTTTAATCCTCCATTACAAAAAAAAATCGAAGACTTGATTCATGCTTTGCAATATGAGTTACTTGCCAATCGACTCACATCTTGGAAAAATGCTGGTGCAAAAGATTTGTTGGAAGGAATGTGGATGATTGCAACCTATCAGTATCCCGATTTGCAACTAGACGCACTGAAGGCTTATATCAATGAAATGTACTTGGATATTTGGCTGGAGCTTCGTGATGATTTACATCCACATGACCAAATAAGGATTGTAAATCAAATTTTCTTCGATAAATATAAATTTACTCCGAATACTAAAAATTTCCATGCAGTGGCAAATTCGATGATTAATCAGGTATTTGATTTGAAAAAAGGAAATCCCATCTCGCTCTGTGTGATTTATTTATTATTGGCTCAAAGACTTGGATTACCTATTAGCGGCGTAAATCTACCGAGTTTATTTGTATTGACTTATCAAACGCCTCAAACTCAATTTTATATCAATGTATTCAACCGGGGGTTGATTTTTTCTAAAAACGATATTGTCAATTATATCAAGCAACTCAATATTGAGTCGCAAGATTCTTTTTTCAATCCTTGCAGTCATTTAGAAATTGTGACAAGGGTATTGAGAAATTTGATAGTTTCTTTTGAAAAAATATCGGATATCCAAAGAGCAAAAGAGATTGAACGAATTTTGAAATTGATTCAGTGAGCAATCACTAAATAATAATCGTCTATTTTATCGATTAAGATGGAATAGTGATTCTTGAAGCTTTCCATCTCAATACTACCAACAGTGGCTGTGGCTCCTTCTGGAAATTTATTGATGGACAAGTTCTCATTAAAAATCACTTTTCTCTTACCGTAAAGCTTGTATAAGGCTTCTTTTGCCGACCAATAGATGCAGAGTTTATCCAGATGATTTTCGGTAGCCTTCATTTCGGAGGGAGAAAGAAATTTGTGGGCTACTTTTTTTAATTTTTCAGAAGGTTTTTCGACATCAATCCCGATACTTTTTGTTGGATGAAAAACAACAGCTACTAAACTTGTGCTATGGCTGATAGATATTTGCCACGTTGAGTTTATTAAATAGGGCTTTCCACAATCGTCTTTGTCTATTCCTTGGTAGTTGATGTTGAGTGCTTGGCATAACTCTTGGATACATAATCTGCTACAAATAAATTCAATTTTTTTTTGAGGATGTTTGATGTCGTTGTATTCAAGATTTTCGCTTAATAAATTTTCTAAATCATTGAGATTTTCACTGATTTTCCAAACAGCAAGGTGCAAAGAGTCCTGAATTTCTTTGACAAATAATAAAGGCATAAACGAATTGTTTTTTGCAAAATTAATTCAAAAATGTAAGAAAATGATAAAAATGTATTTCATTATGGTTATAATGGTAGTTTGATTACTTCTATTGTTTCTCAAAATATACCTTTTATAAGGCTCTTGATAAAATAACAAGGTCGTACAATTCAGAAGCAATAATACTCTAAGGCACTATATTACATAAAAAAATCATGTGAAAGAATGCAGAAAGTGGTGTTTTTTACGAAGAAAGTGTTCCAAAAGTTTTTTGCCAGCTATAGTCAAATCGCCATCTGTCGTGATAGTAGTGGCTTCATTTGCCGTTACGAAAAACTTACACAAATCTACACGTTTAGTGTTTGATTGCTGTTTTCTTCTTGCTTCATAGAAGTCCTAAACGTTTCCGTTTTTGGTGGTTTTACCTCTCCACAGGCACTTGAAACGGTGTAACTCACCGCTTTTTGTCTTAAATTGATGGCAGCGTTCAAATCTCTATCCAACTCATTATTGCAATTTGAACATTTGAAAACTCTATCTTTTAGTGTTAAATCTTGTTTGATATTTTGGCAACCAGAACAGGTTTTTGAAGATGGATAAAACCTATCTACAACTGTCATTTTACTGCCATACCAAGAAGTTTTGTATTCTAATTGACGTTTAAACTCATAAAATCCT
>CAYUFZ010000195.1:4316-5647 GCA_964444025.1 uncultured Emticicia sp. | reverse complement strand
CACAGGACAGATTCCATATTCTGATTATTATGCAGGAATCGACAGGGGAAATGCAGCTTATATTAAGAAAAATGCCAGAAACGACTTTTTAGCGACCCGTGCGGCATTGGTTCACCGATATGCTTTCTCGAAAAATTTCCGAAAGAGCACCTCTCTTTTCTTTTATATTCGCGATTATAAAAGAGTAGCTGCTGGAGCTGATGAAAATAACATGAGTCCAAATTATGGCATTCGTTCGGTATTTACTTATAATACTCCGCTCAAAAATGAAAAGATACAAAATGACTTAGACTTTGGACTTGAATTGCAACAAAGCCGCTCGTTGCTCTCAAATTACAGATTTCTAGGAACTGACGATTCCGTACCTTTGAAAGTACAAGACATCAGCAAAGGTTCATATTTCAAGTATATCACCAATCAAAATTCATTCTTTATTCATAACAGAACCAATTTTACTGCCTTAGACATGGCATTAATTTTGGGTATCAGCTCCAATCATTTGGATTATTCTCGAACAGATTTGCTTGCACCAATTGGATTATTATCTAATTATAACAAAGATTTGTCTTTTTTAAAAAATTTCAAAAATTCCATTAACCCTCATGTTGCTTTACAAAAAAATATCGGAAAACAAATCATCAACCTAAGTTACAGCGAAGGATTCAACGCTCCGACTGCCACCACAGCGTTTATCTCTACCATCAATAAAACAAACGATGATTTGCTTCCTGAAAAAGCAAAAATGTTGGATTTAGGTATTCATGGTTTATTGTTAAATGGCAAATTGGATTATCAAGCTTCTATTTTTTCGATTAATATTAATAATAAATTGACACAACTCTCGGGGGTTAATCCCGCAGGTGGCTCATACACTTATTTTGCAAATACCGGAAAACAAAAAAATAATGGGTTTGAACTTAGTTTGGGTTATTTGATTTTACCTAAAAATAGCAATAGTTTTTTGAGTAAAATCGAACCATTCCTGAATCTTTCTAAATATAATTTTAAATATAGCGATTTCAAGACTAAATTTGGCTCAGGAATTGTGGATTATTCAAACAAAGCCGTGGTTGGAGTTCCTTCTCTAAAATATACACTTGGATTGGATATTATTTTGAAAAATGGTTTGTATTGGAACAATACGTATCATGTCATGGGAAGCGTCTTTACCGATTTTGCCAATGCCAATGAAGTCAAAGGGTTTTCTTTGTTAAATAGCAAAATTGGTTATAAAATCTCTAAGAAAAAATACGACTTAGATATTTATGTGGCAGGCAATAACCTAACAAACCAGATAAACTACACTTTCTTGTTTTTGGGCAATAACATCA
>CAYUFZ010000195.1:0-4306 GCA_964444025.1 uncultured Emticicia sp. | reverse complement strand
CAACGGATTTCAGTCAGGTGTAAGCACCGATGTCAATCCAGGGCCAAGTAAGGCTTATTATTTTTCAGGAGTAAATTTTACATATAAATTCTAACCAAAATTTCCCTTCCTCTCTTGTGGGAGGAAGGGAAAAAATAAAAAAATGGACCAAAAAGAAGCATTTTTCACCAATGATGCCATTGTATTAGGCATCTTGCTTGGGACTTTAGCCCTCATTTTCCAATCGACCCAAGTAGCGGCATTTAAAAAATTCTATACCTTCGTTCCATCTATTCTGCTCTGTTTTTTTATTCCAGGACTACTCAGTTCTTTTCATCTAATAGCCGCAGAGGAATCCCAATTAGACGAAATTGCTTCGAAATATTTACTACCTGCATGTTTGATATTCTTTACGTTAAGCATTGATTTTCAATCACTTAAAAAATTAGGATTAAAATCAATACTTGTTTTTTTTGCTGGAGCAATCGGCGTAATGCTCGGTGGCCCGATAAGCCTTTGGGTAGTAAAATCAATCAATGCTGATTATTTACTGACAGCAGAAAAAGATGAAATTTGGAGAGGATTAGCGACCATTGCGGGTAGTTGGACAGGCGGAAATGCCAATCAAATTGCTTTGAAAGAAGTTGAATTGAGTCAAATGACCACGGATGGAGAAGGAGCTAACCAAGAGAATTTTGAAAATATTAAACAAGAAATTTTACAAAATGAGCCAAAATCCAAAAATCCAAATTTTCAAGAAATCATCAAAATGTTGGCAATTGGGTTTGGAGGAACAGCCATTTCCCACCAAATTGCCGATAGCATCGTCCCCTTTATCGAAACAAATTACCCATTTCTAAAAACATACAGCCTTGCCTCAAAATCCTTTTGGATTGCAGGAAGTGCTTCAGCCATAGGCATTTGTTTGTCAGCAACACGAATCAGAAACATTCAAGAATATGGCACAAGCAAAATAGGAACAGTTTTTTTATACTTTTTAATTGCCACGATAGGCATGCAATTACATTTATTGGAAGCTTTTTCAAATCCGATATTATTTTTTATAGGTTTTATTTGGATACTTATTCATGGTTTATTCACGATTTTGGCGGCTTATTTATTGAAGGTTTCTTTTTTCTATACAGCAGTAGGTTCGCAAGCAAATGTCGGTGGAGTAGCCTCTTCTTCTGTCATTGCGGCGGCATTTCATCCGAGTTTAGCCCCAATTGGCGTATTACTTGCCATCTTGGGTAATGCAATAGGAACTTATTGCGGCTATGTAAGCGGATTATTACTCCAATGGATTGCAACTAATTAGGCATGATTTTTGTCGTGTTTATAAAAATATTTTCTCCCAATGATAAAACGATGCTTGTTACCCCTTTTATTCTGTTTGCAAGGCATGAATACCTATGCTCAAGAAACCAAAATTTTGAATAAATTTGATTATACTTTTGAAGTAGGAAATTATTTTTCTTTGACCCAAAAACTTCCATTTTGGCAATCTGCCAACCAATTTGGTAGCATTCCGAAAGAAACTCCAGCTTTTTTGTCTCGACAAAGCATTCGTTCCAAATCAGATAGTACAGACAAGTATTTCAGAATTAAATATAGTCTTGAGGCGGTAAGTATTTTAGGAAAAAACCCACAAATATTATTACCCGAAGCAAACTTGACACTGAAATTTGGGAAAGGAGAGCTGATGTTTGGAAGAAAAAAAGAAATCTTTGGCATTGTCGATACATTATTATCTAGTGGTTCGGTTTCATGGTCGGGAAATGCTTTGCCGATTCCTAAAATTCAATATTCAATTCCTCACTATCGTCGCTTTATTTTCTCTTGGCTTGGTATCAAAGGAAGCTTCTCGCATGGATGGTTTGGAGAACAAACTTTTGTAAAAAACAATTTTTTGCATCAAAAATCCATCTATTTCAGACTTGGCAATCCACATTCAAAATTATTTCTACATGGCGGGCTCGTCCACAATGTCACTTGGGGAGGAACACCAAAGTACAAACTTCCAGACGGAGATGATAGGCTAAAAGATGGAAAATTTGCCTCAGATTGGTTTGTCTATGGCAATGTGGTTTTCCCAATTAAAAGTTTTTGGAAACAATTTCCACAGTACAATACTTATAATTATTTTGAAACAGGCAATCAATTTGGCAATCACTTAGGCTCTGTTGATGTCGCTGCCGAAATACTTGTCAATCAAAGTAAAATAATGATTTACAAACAATTTATCTATGAAGACGGACAATTATTTGGACTTACCAACACCGATGACGGATTATATGGCATTAGTATTCAACCAAAAGCAAGCAGTTCCGTAAAAAAAATTGTCTTTGAGTATCTATTCAGCAAAAATCAAGGACGCTATGTAGCAGGAATTGGCCGATTGCTACATTTGCCCGATAGACACCCCAATGAGGAGAATTTCCTTTTCAATCACCAACAATATTACGATGGCTGGTCATACAATAAAGTAGGTATAGGAACACCCCTCCTAACCCCAGAAGAAATTATTCGTTCGGAAAAACAAATCGGAAATAGTAATGTTTTTGTAAACAATAATCGAGTTTGGGCATTTTATCTTGGGCTTTTGAGTGAAGTCGGAAAAATCAGATTTTCTAATCGTTTATCTTTCAGTAGAAATTTCGGAAATGCCAGTGGTTTCGGCAAAATCCTCTCGCCTGTCAATCAAGTATCATTCGACCTAAATATGTTTGTTCCTTTGCCTAAAATACGTAGCGAGCTTAATTTTAATTTAGGCATAGACCATGGGGATTTGATTAATGATAACTTTGGGTCGTACATTGGAATCATAAAAAAGTGGTAGAGATTGGTTGTCAATCACTACCACATCAATATTAAGCATAGACCTCTTTGCGAGCAGCCAAAAGCGTATTGTACATCAGAGCCGCCACAGTCATTAAACCAACCCCTCCAGGAACAGGTGTAATAAAACTAGACTTTGGAGCAACCTCCTCGAATTTTACGTCACCTTTCAAGGCAAAACCACTCTTTTTCGACACATCTACCACACGAGTCAAACCAACATCTATCACCACTACGCCATCTTTTACCATATCCGCTGTAATAAATTCTGGTTTACCCAAAGCAGCAATCAAAATATCGGCCTGTCGGGTAATTTCTGCCAAATTCTTCGTTCGGCTATGTACCAAACTCACCGTACAATTTCCGGGATAGGTATTCCTTTGCATCAGAATACTCATTGGTAAGCCTACAATTTGACTCCTACCGACCACCACACAGTGCTTGCCTGAAGTTTCAATTTGATATCTTTTTAACAATTCCAATACCCCAAAAGGAGTTGCAGAAATATAAGCAGGCAAACCCTTTGCCATTCTTCCGATATTGATTGGATGAAAACCATCAACATCTTTTTTAGGGTCAATGGCCTCAATCACCTTATCCACATTGATTTGCTCAGGCAAAGGCAATTGCACAATGAAGCCATCGACATCCTCGTCTTCATTCAATCCTTTGATTATTTCGAGCAATTCAGCTTCCGAAATATCCGAATTTCGACGCACCAAAGATGATTTAAAACCGATTTCTTCACATGAACGAATCTTAGAAGCGACATACGTTTCGCTTGCTCCGTTGTCTCCTACCAAAATGGCTGCTAAATGAGGAATTTTGCCACCATTGGCTATTTGTTTATCCACTTCTGCTTTCAACTCTTGTTTCAATTGAGCCGAAATGAGTTTACCGTCAATTATTGTCATTAACTTATTATCATTTAAACCACAAAGTTCTGTTAATTTTCACAATTCTCAAACAAGAATCAAAACAATTCGATTTTCGATGCAATGAAGAGCAAACATTCGTCTGTTTTTCTAAAATATCTCAAATAAAAAGTGGATATTCACGTTTTGAAAAACAACCTCTTTCATTTTATGAACTTTGATTTTATTGACTCTATCATTCGTATTTTTGCTGCCAGCGTCATTTTGTTGTTTACTGGTATTGCATTTGTATTTTGGCTCACTGGATTAGAACATAATCTCAATTATTCATCGGAGGCAATCAAGTATTGGTTTGTGGGAATCGTCGTTCATCTATTGCTTATTTTTTTGATATTGGTCGCTTTATTCCCTCATAAAATCGAGGCTTCTTTTCCTCAAAAGTTTATTCCTATTCTGATAAGAATTCCGCCTTATACAGCCTTTTTGGTTGGGCTTTTTATTTTAATTCGGCAGATATTTTCAAGCAACAAATGATATTTTGTCATCAATAAGGCTTCAAATAAATCAAAAAATAATGAACATAAAGTAAAGGTAGCGTACAATAAACTATTGGT
>CAYUFZ010000194.1:4566-5651 GCA_964444025.1 uncultured Emticicia sp. | reverse complement strand
GCAATTACCTAATTTCATCAATAAACTCATAGCCTTTCTTCGGAAAGGCTTTTTTATTTAATGATATTTTAACTTTCGATTTATTTATCATTCATCAAAGAATAATACATAAAAAATAGTTTAACACAACAAATCCTTTAAATAAGCCAATTTGTCGAATTCTTTTGTTCATCTGACGATTAAGAGAAAAACATAAATATTTAAACTGCATATTTACTCCGTTTTCAATCTAAACATTAATTATTATATTCAATGAAGTATCTTCTTGATTTTAGCAAGTCATGGCAAAAAAATGTCTGCAAAAGCTTGCTGCTTTCTGCGTCAGTTTTTTGTTCCACCGAAATTATGGCTCAAAAAGCCCCCGATGAAAATCGTTTTACCAAGGTGATTTTAGCAGAAAAGCTCGACGAACCTATGGAAATGACATTATTAAAAGACGGCAGAGTGCTGTTGGTTGAACGTAAAGGTGCACTGAAACAATATAATCCCAACACGGGTGAAATCAAAACTCTTGCTACGATTCCGGTAAATACAAAATATACAAATGCCAAAGGCGTGAAACGAGAAGCGGAGGAGGGATTAATGGGTTTGATTCATGACCCTAATTTCGAGCAAAATCACTGGATTTATATGTATTATGCCGATGTGCAAGAAAATAAACATGTCTTGGCAAGATGGGAACTGAAAGGGGAGGAATTGGTCGAAAGTTCTAAAAAAATCATCTTGGAAGTCCCAACACAGCGTGAGGAATGTTGTCATACGGGTGGGGGAATGGTATTTGACAAATCAGGGAATTTATACCTGACTGTCGGAAATAATACTTCCAACAGTAGCTCCGATGGCTATGCCAATATTGATGAAAGAAAAGGCTGGGAAAACTGGGATGACCAACGTGGAGCAGCGAATACAAATGATTTACGTGGAAAAATTCTAAGAATTAAGCCAGAAAATAATGGCACTTATACAATACCTAAGGGAAATTTGTACGAAACTCTCCCCAACAACGGGGAAGGGCTGGTAAAAAAAGAAATATATACCATGGGGCATAGAAATGCATGGAGGCCAACCATCGACAGCAAAACGGG
>CAYUFZ010000194.1:0-4556 GCA_964444025.1 uncultured Emticicia sp. | reverse complement strand
TGAAGTGGGTCCTGATGCTTCGGTAGATTCTGAACAAGGCCCTCGTGGATACGATGAGTTCAATCAAGCCAAAAAAGCGGGCAATTTTGGTTGGCCATATTTTATTGGTGACAATAAAGTTTATGCCGATTGGGATTTTGAGACGAAAAAACCTCGTACAGGCGAAAAATTTGACCCCGCAAAGCCTACCAACGATTCTCCGAATAATACGGGTTTAAAACAATTACCTCCAGCTCAAAAAGCCATGATTTATTATCCTTACGGAATTTCTGAAGAGTTTCCTTTGGTAGGAAGCTCAGGTAGAAGTGCTACGGGAGGGCCTGTGTTTCATAAAGATGATTTTCCGATTGGAAAAAGAATCTTTCCTGCTTATTACGAGGGGAAATGGATGATTGTAGATTTTATGAGGGGGTGGATTATGGCTATTACGATGGATGAAAATGGAGATTATAAATCGATGGAACGTTTTATGCCTCATACAGATTTTGGCAGTGCTATTGATATGGATTTTGCTCCTGACGGGGATTTGTATGTGTTGGAGTATGGTTCGGCTTGGTTCAGAGGAAATGATAATGCTCGATTGGTAAAAGTCGAATATAACGGAGGAAATAGGATGCCTAAGGTTGCTGTTCAAGCCAGTCAGTTGAGTGGGGCTGCTCCATTAAAGGTAAATCTTTCGTCAAATGGAACAAGTGACCCCGATGGCGATAAATTGAATTATACTTGGGTAATCAATGGTAAAGCTTATAAAAAAGTATTCAAAACGGAAGATATTTCTGTTTTATTGGATAAACCAGGCATTTATGAAGTAACCTTAACGGTAAAGGATGGGAAAGGCGAAGAAAATTCGGAATCTTTGGAAATTAAGGTAGGAAATGAGCCTCCAATGGTTGCTTTTCAGTTGAATAAAGGCAATAAAACTTTCTTCTTTCCTAATCAGACAATCGAATATGATATTGCTGTTTCGGATAAAGAAGATGGAAGTTTGAATAATGGAAAAATTAAATCTGAGCAAGTGGCTGTCAGTGTCGATTATATGCCTTTGGGCTATGACAAAATCGAGGCATCGCAAAATCACAGAGGGGTAGATGCTGTTGTATTTGCTTCGATGGGTGAGCGTTTGATGGGTAAAAGCGATTGTAAATCATGTCATATCATGGATGTAAAATCGGTCGGACCAAGCTGGAAAGAGGTCGCAAATAAATATAAAGCTGATGCTAAAGCGGTAGATTATTTGTCAAAGAAAATTATCAATGGTGGCGGTGGTGTTTGGGGCGACCATAATATGTCGGCTCACCCTCAGATTTCAATGGCTGAGGCAAATTTGATTGTAGATTATATTTTGGGAATAAATGAACCGAAAGCAGCAAAAACTTTGCCTGCAAAGGGGGCTATCAGTACCAAAATTCCTGATGGGCAAAAATCAAATGGAACATATATTCTGAGAGCTGCTTATAAGGATAAAGGAACTAAAACAATGAAGTCGTTGGCAACGGAAGATGTATTGGTGTTGAGAAGCCCAAACTTAAATCCTGAATTGGCAGATGTGATGAAAAGTACTCAGCTTGTGATTACTCCTGGAAGGTCTTTCTCAATGGTTGGGGATAAATAGTTCTTAGGGTATAAAAATATCGATTTGACTGGTATTTCTGAAATCGAAGTAACTGCTCAGGCGATGACAAGAGTTGGGGCTTCTGGTGGCGTAATAGAGTTACGAGCGGGGTCTCCGACAGGGAATATCCTTGCTACAAGTGATAAAATTGAACCACGTGAAATGAGAATGGGCCCGCCTCCTGCAGCAACACCTGCTACTGGTCAAGCAGCAAATGCTCCTGCTACTCCTCCCGCACGTCCGAATATGAATAGTAAACTAAAAATCTCTGTGCCTGCCAATGTGGGTCAGCAAGATGTGTATTTTGTGTTCCGAAACGAAAATGCGAAAGATACGCAAATCATTATGTCTTTATCGAATATTGAGTTTAAATCTGTTAATTAATCCAATTGGTTGAGCTACTCGAAAAGGGTAGCTTTCCTTAAATATATGTAAAATGCAAAATAGAAGAAGTTTTATAAAAAATTCTGGTACACTCGCTTTGGGAGGCTTGCTATTGCCTGATTTTAATCTCTTGGCAGAGGAGACTACCAAAGCTCCTAACTTTGGTGTGCAATTGTTTACCATGATGTCTGTCATTGACAAAGATGTAGCTGGCACTTTGAAGCAAATTGCTGGGATAGGTTACAAAGAAATCGAATCAGCTTTTAGTATGAAAGGCGGATATTATGGAATGAAACCGAAAGATTTTGCCAAATTAGTAGAAGATTTGGGTATGACTTGGCAGGCTCATCACGTGATGGGTGCTCCTTTCAGACGCCCTAATGCAGCTCCGGCTCCACCGCCGCCAAATGCAGGAAATACCAATACTCCGCCGCCACCGCCTAGGCCACCAATGCCTGCCATGAAATCTTTGCTGAATGATACGCAACAAATTGTGGATGAAGCTGCGGAAGGGGGGGTGAAATATTTGGTCTGTGCTAGTATTCCTGTCAATCAGCCAGAAGAAGTGAAAATGTCAGTTGAAATCTTGAATAAAGCTGCTGAGGCAGCAAAAAAAGCAGGTTTGACATTTGTTTATCATAACCATACAGCAGAATTTGAATTGGTAGGTGGCCAAACACCTTTTGAAACGATGTGTTCTGAAATAAGTGCCGATTTGATGAAGTTTGAGTTGGACTTGGCTTGGGCAACGAAAGCAGGTGTAAATATTCCAGAATTATTCAAAAAACATCCTGGAAGATTCCCTCTATTTCATGTGAAAGATTTGAATAAAGAAACGCAAAAACCTGTCGAAATTGGAAAAGGATACATTGACTTTGCTCCTATTTTTGCAGAGGCAAAGACAGCGGGAGTCAAGCATTTTTTTGTAGAGCAAGATGGGGCACCTTCTCCTATTGAAAATCTAACAACGAGTTTCAATAATTTGATAAAAATCGTTAAATAATCAAAAAATCGGTCGTTGGTATTAGATACTCAGACCGATTTTTTTATATCTATTCTTTACAAAACTCAACCTTTTAAAAATTATGAAATCAAATAGACGAAGTTTTATCCAAAAACTTGGATTAAGTACTGCTGGTCTTGGACTGGGTACTGCGGCAAGCGTTAAGGCTGCTCAACCTTTCGGTAATGACGAACAGGTTTTATTTGTTGGGGATAATATTGCGGTGGCAAATACGCAATACGGAAAAGTCAGAGGGTTTATTTTAAGGGGAATTCATACTTTTTTAGGCATTCCCTATGGAGCTGATACTTCAGGGGCTAATCGTTTTATGCCTCCTCAAAAGCCTCAGCCTTGGTCGGAAGTAAAACCGGCGGTATGGTGGGGAAATTCTGCTCCCCAAATCATGGAAAAGCGTTATGCAAATCAATATGCGTCTTTTGTTGATCATTGGAATTACGATGATGTAAGTGAAGATTGTTTAAGAATCAATGTTTGGTCTCCCGCTTTGGATAATAAAAAGCGTCCAGTGATTGTTTGGTTACATGGAGGTGGCTTTACAAATGGCAATGGAATTGAGCAAGATGGCTATAATGGCGAAAATTTGAGTAGATTTGGTGATGTCGTTTTTTGTTCATTAAATCATCGCTTAGGGCCTTTAGGATTTACGAATTTAGCTGGATTGGGACAAGAATCTTTGAAAGCTTCTGGAAATGTCGGTATGTTAGATATTGTTGCTGCCTTGGAATGGGTACGTGATAATATTGCAAATTTTGGTGGCGATGCGTCGAATGTAACTATTATCGGTCAGTCTGGTGGGGGGGCGAAAGTGTGTACTTTAATGGGGATGCCTGCTGCAAAAGGGCTTTTTCATAAAGCAGTTGCTTTGAGTGGGACTTCTACCAATGGATTATCTAAAGAATATTCTGAAAAATTAGGAGCGATGATTTTGCAGGAAGCTGGGTTAAAATCAAGCGAAATAGATAAATTACAGCAAATTCCGTGGAGAGAATACATTGATATTGCTAATCGAGCAACAGCTAAAATGGCTGATGAAGCTAAAAAAATGAACTTAATGAGGGGGGGATTCGCTCCAGTTGCTGATGGAGTCCATCTGTCAAGTCAGACATTTTTCTCCGACAATACTCATTTTTCGTCAGATATTCCAATGATTATCAATACGACTTTCAATGAATTTGCTCCAAGTAGAACGGATGCTTCGTTGGAGTCTATCGACTTGGCAGGGGTGGTTGAAAAAGTAAAAGAGCGTTTCGGCGATAAGTCTAAGGCGATTGTTGATGCTTTTGCTAAGAATTTCCCTGATAAAAAACCAATTGAGATTTGGTCGATGATTTTGAGTAATAGAAAGGGGGCTATCTCTACTGCTAATCTCAAAGTAAAACAAAAAGCTGCGGTTTATGTATCTTGGTTTGGTTTCCAACCTTCTTTGTTTGATGGCAGAATGAGGGCTTTTCATTGCGATGATATTTGTTTCTGGTTCTATAATACTGATTTGATGCTGACTCATACGGGTGGAGGGGCAAGACCAAGGCGTTTGTC
>CAYUFZ010000193.1:2828-5706 GCA_964444025.1 uncultured Emticicia sp. | reverse complement strand
GATAAAGCAACTAGAAATTTCTCAAAACAGCAGCTCCCTGTTATTTACAAAGCTATGGCAATGGTGGGAAAAGCCGGTTTATCTCAATTTATCATGAATTTATTGTTTCAATTGAGTTCGCCTCCAATCCCCATGAAATCGTTCAGTAATACCATTGAAGCAAAAGAATGGCTTCAAAAATATCTTTAAATTTTATAAATTCTCAACCAATGACTCTCGAAGTATTCTTAGAAAAACTAAACCAAACTCCCGAAAGTGTCAGTTTCAACGAAACCATCGAAACTATCGAAAGTATTTACGATTTTACTCCGACAGCTTTCCAAAATGGAGATACCAGAAATGAAGTAGGGCAAAACTCGGGTTCTTGCAAGCTTTTTTATTTTGCTCAATTACAGAAATTCAATCAGGAACAAACCTTGCAATGTTTCGGGGACTTTTACAGAATTGACGTATTGGAAAATCCTGACGCTAGCAACCATCAGAATATCCGCAATTTTATCAAATATGGCTGGGAAGGAATCTCTTTTGAAGGAGAGGCTCTCAAGCCAAAAGCATAAATCAGCTTATCAAATCAATGGCGAGCATCAGAAACTCGCCCTTGATTTTACCTCGCTTTTGTATCCAATCCTATCGACTGCAAAATTAATGAGGCATTAAAACTCTGACAAACGCCTTCTTTTATCAAATAATCAAAGTTGAGTTCTCCATCTTGCGTGGAATATTCAAAGAAATAATTTTTAATGAAAGTAGGGTATTTTTGAGCAATTGTCGTCGTACGCAAATCATGTGTTGCAATGAGCGAATAGGTTTCAGAATTTGCTATTTTTTCCATCAAAGCCATCGAACCTGCCAATTTATCTTCAGAGTTTGTACCTCTAAGCATTTCGTCAATCAAAAACAAAGCATTTTCTTTCTCCTCGATAGACTTGATGACCAACTTTATCCTTTCAATCTCCGCCTTAAAAGTCGAAGCATTTTGTAACAAAGAATCTTTAATTCTCATATAGCAAACCAAACGAATCCCTAAACTTAGCGACATTTCTTCGGCAAAAACAGGACACCCGATATAAGCAAGCACCAAATTAATACCAATGGTACGCAGAAAAGTACTTTTCCCCGACATATTAGAGCCTGTAATCAGGGTCATTCTATTTTCGGGCGAAAGCTCAAAATCGTTTGCCACAACCTTATCCGTATTGATGAGCGGGTGTGCCATTTTTTGGGCAGAAATTCTCACTTGTTTGTCTGACAAAATTGTTGGAAAATGCCAATCGGGATGATTAAAATGTAAATTTCCCAAACTTGCATATAGCTCAAACGTACCTAAAACATCAAATATTTTTTCAAAAAATTGAGGATTTTCTTGAATCCAGCTCCTAAGCTTAATGAGCTGTATGGGCTGAAATGGGGAAATAATTGTCAATAAAATCGATGCCAAGGGATTTCTTCGAATATCTAATTTTTTCAGGATGAGGATAAAATCTTCAATGGGATTCCCAGCTGATAATTGCGATAAAGGTAGTTTATCAAATGATTTTTGTAAAATATCCGATTTCCATTCCTGCCCAACCAAAAGCCAAACAGCCGCATTGAATTTTTGCATCAATCTTCCGCCACCTTCTACCGAAGCAAAATACTGTTCGGTATGTTTTTTATTGATGGCAGAAAGCCGAAAGTTTAGCAAAGCCAATCCAGCGACAAAATAAATAACGGTATTAAAAGATACAAAATAAGCAGCAATGAAGATTCCAAGCCAAAGGTATGGAATAGTTTTTGAATATAAACGAATCCATGACTCTGCAAACAATGGCGGTGGCTGTTGGATTTTGCTTAAAAAATAACCTATTTCTTGTTCTTCTTGCTTAATTTCAAACATAGATGCAAAAAAACGCAAACGCCACTCACTTTTTTCAGAAATCTCTTTTACAGCCGCTTGCTTCTCCAATACACCATCCTCATTCGCTAATCCGAGTAATTGATTTGCCAAGTTTTGGTTTCCAACTTTAGTTTTAGCTCGATTAATTAGATGAAATAAAGACCCCTCTCCAAACAAATCTAAATCTTCGCTGAAAACATGTGCAGGATTAGAAAATAGAAGTCCAGAATCATAAATATTAGACTTTCTTACCAAGCAATTTTGTTCATTTTCGATGACATTAAGAGCTGTTTTTTGTAATAGAATTTCATTATCGATTTGTTCATGATATTTGACCAAAAAATAAAACCCAATGATGACAGCAATCAACGAAAATGCCCCAAGCACTTCATGAATTTTGAAGAGTTGATACACTACTATTAAAAAAAAGATGATTGCCAAAAGACGAAAAAGAGCAATTTTGTCGCTCTTTTTCTGAAGATTTACAAGGGAAATCCGAATATTATTCGAATAATCCAAATAGAATTTATTCATTATATTATAATCAAGTCTTAGAGTTTGAGCAGTAAATCTGCAATCATCAAATAAGTACCGATGCCAATAATGTCGTTGGCAGTAGTGATAAATGGACCAGAGGCAATGGCAGGATTAATACCCAATTTATCCAAAATCAGTGGCGTAATTGTCCCAGTCAGGGACGCCAATACAACAACAGAAATAAGAGAACAACAAACCACAAAAAACAATTGTGTTTGCCCAATCGCATAAATATATAAACCTGCCAAAGTACCGATTATCAATCCATTGACAAGTGCCACCATCAGGATTTTCAATAATCTTTGAGATAAACTGGAAGTTAAACCTGACTTTTCAGCAAGGCTTTGTACAATCAATGAAGACGTTTGAATGCCCACATTTCCACCTGTCGAACCCATGATTGGAATAAAAGCTGCCAAGGCGGCAACTTTCTGAAATTCCCCTTCAAACCTACCGATAACAGTT
>CAYUFZ010000193.1:0-2818 GCA_964444025.1 uncultured Emticicia sp. | reverse complement strand
GTTGCCGCCAATAATGAGCCAATTACTCCAACAATCAGCCAAGGCAAACGAGCTTTCGCCAAATCCCAAACACTATCATCTTCTTCGGCCTCGCCCGTAATACCCGCCATGACTTGGATATCCTCTTCTGCTTTATCCGTAATAAAATCGACCACGTCATCAATCGTAATTCTTCCCAATAGCCTTCCCAAAGTATTGACCACCGGAATCGCATCTAAATCGTAGCGTTGCATCAATTCTGCTACTTCTTCGGCAGGTCGGGTCGTTTCTACAAATACTATTTCATCTTCAAGAATATTTTCAATTTTTGTATTTTTTCTTGCCAAAATAATCCGCTTAAGCGAAACAATCCCCTTGAGTTTCTGCTCATCGTCCACCACATAAACGGCATATACTTTTTCCACATCCTCAGCTTGGCGACGAATCTCCTCCACACATTCGCTAACAGTCCAATTTGCGTTTACTTTAATCAACTCCTTCTGCATCAATCCTCCTGCCACATCTTCCGGATAATGCAATAAATCCAAGATAAAACGGGCTTGTTCACGGTCTTCGATAAGAGCAATTACCTTTTCTTTTACCTCAATACTTTGCTCATTTAATAAATCTACGGCATCATCAGAATCGAAAAGATTGACATATTTAGCAATTTCTTCCACTGTAAACCTTTCCCGAATGAATCTTTTTCTTTCGTCAGGTTCGATATGCGACAAAATCTGGGCACCCTTTTCTGTATCTACCAATCCAATCAAATAATGAGCAGGCTCCCCCTCCAACTCAAATAAAATGGTTGCAATGTCAGCAGGATACAATTCCTCCATTTCGGCACGAAGCGAAACTTCATCTTTTTGTACAATCGCTTGTTCCAAACTTTCCAAATACTCCTTCGTTAGCTCAAAATTTGTCATTTTATTACAATATCAAATGGCTTGATTAAATAAGTTGGTCAATAATATAAAATCTTCTACGCTCAATTGTTCGGCTCGTTTATTGAGCAAATCATGCTCAAAGTTCAGACCAATCGGTTTAAGAGCATTTCTCAAGGTTTTTCGTCTTTGTCCAAATCCAGCTTTCACCACTTGAAAGAATTTTTTTTCATTGCAATCGAGCTTTTCTACTTGGTTTCTCCTCAGCCGAATGATACCTGAATCCACTTTTGGAGGCGGAATGAATGCCTGAGGATAAACTGTAAAATGGTACTCAATGTCATAATATGCTTGTAAAAAAACACTCAAAATACCATAATCTTTCTTCCCAGGTTTGGCAGCTATCCGTACTGCTACTTCTTTTTGAAGCATACATACCACTTCTTTCACCAAATGTTTGTATTCCAAAACCTTAAAGAAGATTTGGCTGGAGATATTATAGGGCATATTTCCAATAATCCCGAATGGCTCATTATCAAATAATTTTGATAAATCCATTTGCAAAAAATCTTCACTAAAAATTTTATCTTTCAGTGTCGGGAAATTTTTATTCAAATAATCTACCGATTCTTTATCGATTTCTACCACATAAGTTTCACAATCGTTTCTTTGTAATAGGTATTGGGTCAATACTCCCATACCCGGACCAATTTCAAGGATTTTCTTATAATTTTCGTGCAAAGATTGTAGCTTAACGATATTTTCGGCGGCTTCCAAATCTTTTAAAAAATGCTGTCCGAGGTGTTTTTTTGCTTTAACTTTTTCCATAGCTCAAAAATACTGCTTTTTCTTGGGAGTATTGGTAAAATTATGGTTAAGATTATAAAAAATGCTAATCCTTTCTATTTATGCTCCGCCATAAAAAAAACCTTTGGCAAGCCACAAATGTCTTTACCAAAGGTTCTTCTAATCAACAAAGCGATTCATCGTCTATTAGGCATAAGAATCGGTTGGCTCGCAGGCACATACCAAATTTCTATCACCATAAGCCGAATCGATTCTGCTGACACTCGCCCAGAATTTATTTGCCTTGACGTAAGCCAATGGATAGGCGGCTTGCTCTCGTGTATATGGTTTTCCCCAATTTTCCGTCATTACCACGCTGGCCGTATGTGGGGCATTTTTCAATAAATTATTCGCTTTATCTGCATTTCCTTCTTCAATTTGACGAATTTCCTGACGAATACTCAACAAAGCATCACAAAATCTATCCAATTCTGCTTTGGTTTCAGATTCGGTCGGTTCAATCATCAATGTTCCTGCCACCGGAAACGACAAAGTGGGAGCATGGAAATTATAGTCCATCAACCTTTTGGCAACATCTTCTGCTTCAATTCCGGCAGAAGCCTTGAATGGTCTCAAATCTACAATCATTTCATGGGCACAGTGTCCGCTGGCTGCTGTGTATAAAATCGGATATTCTTTCTCCAATCTTGATTTGATGTAATTGGCATTCAAAATGGCATTTTTAGTCGCATTCGTCAATCCTTCTGCTCCCATCAAGGCAATATAAGCATACGAAATGGTCAGAATACTGGCACTTCCATAAGGGGCAGCCGAAATTCTATGAATGGCAGATTGTCCGATATGAGGCAAAAATTCAGCCAAATGTGCTGCCACTCCAATAGGCCCCATGCCTGGACCACCGCCACCGTGAGGAATACAGAAAGTCTTGTGTAAATTCAAATGACACACGTCTGCTCCGATATTTGCTGGAGAAGTTAGTCCTACTTGGGCATTCATGTTGGCTCCATCCATATATACTTGTCCACCAAATTCATGTACTATCTGACAAATTTCTTTGATAGATTCTTCAAAAACACCATGAGTCGAAGGATAAGTAACCATCAGACAAGCTAAATTTTATAAAATTAGTTTTAGATGATACCCAA
>CAYUFZ010000192.1:5455-5720 GCA_964444025.1 uncultured Emticicia sp. | reverse complement strand
TTTATATGCAGTTTTTACAGAAAAGTCACTCTCATTAACAAAGGAGAATGGTCTTCTTAATTTCATTATGCCTGTAAAATGGACAAGTGCTGCATTTGGTAAAGGACTAAGACAAGTTATTAGTACAAATAAATCATTATACAAAATTATTAATTTTGGTGCTCATCAGGTTTTCAATGCTTCAACATATACAGGATTACACTGGTTTAAACAGAATTCAAATAAAGCTAGTTATCTTGAACTTAATAAAGAATTAAAAACCCCA
>CAYUFZ010000192.1:4984-5428 GCA_964444025.1 uncultured Emticicia sp. | reverse complement strand
TACTTAATGGGTTTATCTAAATCCGAGTTCGCCAATTACAATAGTGCTAAGTTTAATGAAGCCCCTTGGATTTTAACCGATACAAGAGCTTCTGAGATACTATCTAAAATTACTAAACACAAAAAAACGCTTTCTGATGTATTCGAGAAGATATTCCAAGGCATAGCAACCAGCAAAGATGATGTTTACTTTCTGTACGATTGCATTGAAAAAGAAGGCTTAATAGAAGGATTTTCAAAACAACTAAACGAAAGAGTTCTAATTGAAAAAGGAATTTTAAAGCCTCTTTTGAAAGGTGATGATGTACATAGATATTGTAATATTAAGACTGACAAATTTGTTATTTTTCCTTACAATACAGAAAAAAATTTAGTTTCGGCAAGTGAAATGCTTTTTTTAGAAACTGAAATAATGAAAATGTTTCCCAAGGCTTTTGATTATTTA
>CAYUFZ010000192.1:939-4974 GCA_964444025.1 uncultured Emticicia sp. | reverse complement strand
GGTGATGATGTACATAGATATAGTAGTATCAAGTCAAATAAGATGGTCTTATTTCCGTACATTTGGTGTGGAGGAAAACCTGAACTAATTAAAGAAGATGCTCTAAATAACCAATATCAATTAGCATACCAGTATTTTAAAAAGAATGAAACCTTGCTTAGAGGAAGAGAAAAAGGAAGGTTTGATATAGACGATGAATGGTTTCAATATGGAAGAAAGCAAGGTATTTCGTTAGCAGAAAAAGAAAAACTAATATCACCAGATATTTCAATGGGTGGAAACTTTTCTTACGATGAAAAAGGGGAATTTTACTCTACTACAACCAACTATGGTTATATATTAAGGAAAGATGTAAAAGGAGGCTATAAGTTTTACTTAACTATACTTAATTCCAAGTTATTGTGGTGGTATTTAGTGAATACAGGAACTGTTTTAGCAAATGGCTATTTTAGGTTTAAACCAGACTATTTAAAACCTTTTCCAATTCCAGATATTTGTAATGAAAGTTCAATAAAATTATTGGATAGTTTAGCTAGTCTTGTTTTATCAACACACAAAATTATTTCTTTAATTAATCCGAATATCCCCAACACCCACATCTCCGAAGCCTTTGAAGAAGTCATAGACGCTTTGGTTTTTGAATTGTATTTCCCTGAAGAATTTGCAGAAAAAGGCATTGAAATAGAAAAATATGCACAGGAGATGTTCAAGCCGATAGATGGGTTGAGTGAAGAAGAGCAAATCAAGGCTATTCAAGAAGCTTATGAAACTCTGCGAGAAAAGAAAAACCCTTTGCGTACGCAAGTGGACAAAATGTATATGGAGCTTAAGGAATTATTAGACCCAATTATAAAAGTATAAAGAAATCATTTTTAAAGATGGTAAAAAACTAACTGAACGGTTGGACAGAATAAGACAAAGGTCTTTTATTGGATTTATTAAGAGAAAGAAGAGTGAAATTTATTCTTTCAACTTGTTATAAGATTCAGAGATGAAAAAAGGTTTTATGCTGCTGTGTCTCATAAAACCTTTTGGAGAGTGGATAATATTTAGTTTTTTACTTCCCTATACAGAACTTACTGAAGATATTTGCCAATAAGTCGTCGGATGAAATGGCTCCCGTAATCTCACCTAAATGATGCAAAGAAAGCCTAATATCTTGGGCTAAAAAATCACCCGTTATGCCATAGTCCAAACCTTTTAGTACTTCTTCGAGTGCTTCATTTGCCTTTACCAAATGTTGGTAATGACGAAGATTGGTAAGCATAGTGTCAGCCCGTTTTTGCATCGAGGCTTTCTCTAATAAAGCTTTTTTTAACGTATCAATTCCGAGGTTATTTTTGGCGGAAATATAGAGAATTTGGCTATCGTCTGGAGAGGGAGCAGTATCTAATAAATCAATTTTATTTTTGACATGAATGACTTTGCTTTCATCTATTTCCCCTAAAAACTCAGCATCTAATGTTTCATTTTCACTCAATAATAAGACAATTGCTGCTTTTTTCATCGCTTCTTTCGAGCGTTCGATGCCAATGGATTCGACCAAATCTTGTGTGTGACGAATGCCGGCGGTGTCGATAAATCTGAATTTAATGCCATTGATTATCATGGTATCTTCAATCACGTCACGGGTTGTGCCAGCAATGGCAGTGACAATGGCTTTGTCTTCATTCAGTAAATTATTCAGTAACGTTGATTTACCAGCATTGGGAGGCCCAATAATTGCCACGGGAATACCTTCTTTGATAACATTGCCTGCATCAAAAGAGTCTATCAAAGAACCAAGAAATTGCTGAATTTTTATAATTAATGCTTTTAAATCATCCCTTCCAGCAAACTCTACATCTTCTTCCCCAAAGTCTAGCTCCAATTCTACCAAACTTGCAAAGTGAATCAATTCTTCCCGGAGCTGTCTCAATTGATTAGAGAAGCCTCCTCGCATCAAATTCATGGCAGTTTTATGGGCAGCTTCTGAGTCCGCCGCAATTAAATCCGCAACAGCTTCGGCTTGTACCAAATCAAATTGACCATTCAGAAATGCTCTTTGCGTAAATTCTCCAGGCTCTGCCATTCTGCACCCTTTTTGAATCAATAATTTGAGAATATAACGGATAATATAATCACTCCCATGGCAGGAAATCTCAACAACATCTTCTTTGGTAAAGCTTTTGGGTGTTTTAAATACCGCCACCAATACCTCGTCCACGATGATTTTTTCATCACGAATAGTTCCAAAATGAATGGTATGGCTCGGAACGACCTGTAAATCTTTCCCTTTAAACAACTGATTGACAATAGAAAAGGTGTCCTTTCCCGAAACTCTGATAACGGCAATTGCTCCGATGCCTTGTGGGGTGGCTAATGCACAAATAGTGTCTGTTGGAGTCATTTTCTTGATGTGGTTCAAAAATAAGTTTATTCTTTGAACAATCTGTTGATAAATTGATATTTTTGCAAATCTACCAATAAAATGTATAAAATTGGGTTTAAAGTCTCGAAATTAATGTAAATAAGATGTTAAAGGCTAAATATTTGTGGTATTTCAATGGTTTTTTATTGATTGTTTTGTCAATTATTTCATACAAAATTTGGTTTGCTCCACATAAAGATGCTTGGGATTTTGTTCCCGATAATGCGTTTTTAGTTCTTGAAAGCTCGAAGATTCAATCAGCGGTTTTTCCTAAAAAGCATGGCAAATCCAATGAATTGGCTGAAATTCCTTTTTTTTATGATGCCCTAGCTCAACTAAAAAAAGTGCTACAGGTGGCGGATAATGCCAAAGTTTCTGAGGCTTTTTTACACGAAAAACTCATTACTTTTTCTTTACATCGAGAAAATAAAAAAAACCTTGAATACATTGTTTATATTCCTGCCGACGAAATTGGCGATGATTCTTTTGTAAAGGCATTGCAAGTGCCGAATCCTACCAAATGGAAGATTTATTCCAGAAGTTATAAAGGATTTAAAATGAATGAATTGTACAATATTTCCAGTGAATTGCTCTTTAATTTTTTTGTTACAGATAATTTTTTGGTTTGCAGTAGTTCAAAGGTTTTGTTGGAAGAAGCCGCAAATAAGGTCAAGTCTGGTGGGGTGAAGGATAAAACACCTTTCAATGAAAGTAGGAAAGGGGAGGCTCATATTTATTTTAAAAGTAGAAATTTAGAAGCTGTTGCGGATATATTGCCCTCTCAACTTTCTCCGAATTTGATTTCATTTTTCACGAATATCATGCCTCGAAACCCTGATATCATTTTTGAAAAGCAGAAAGAACCGAATAAAATTTCGACTTATATCCATTCCAAGGGGACTAATCAGATTCCTTTTTTGGGAATATTTGGCAATCAAACCCCACAAGCTTTTGAAGCCCTCTCGTTGATTCCAGAAAATGCCGCCATTATGTTCCGGATGAGCTTTCGTGATAAATTAAGAATGGGAAGTGATTTGGCGACATATTTAAAACAACACGAGTCCGAGTTGCATGAAGATAAATTGCAAATCAATCAATTATTGAATTATAATCTGAATAGCCTTTATGCTTTGTTGAAAAATGAAGTAATTCTTTGTGAATTAGAAACCATGACGAACGAGCCTACCAGCAAGATTTTATTAATCAAAACAGATGATTCTGCAGAATCTTTGAATATTTTGGAAGATTTGGCAAATACTGCCGAAAAAACAACTTATTTCAAGCAAAAGCCTTTTACATATCTTAATTATTATGTTCGAAAGCTGGAAATTAGCCAATTACCGGCATTATTGTTTGGTTCGATTTTTCGTGGATTTGCTCAATGTTATTATACGCAAAAAGATAATTATATCATTCTGTCAAGTGATGAGGAAGCCATGAAAAACTATTTGAATCAGATTTCTAATGGCCAAACATGGGCAAATTCTAATTATTATAGAGATTTTGCCAAAAAACTAAATACTTCTTCACAGGTAACGGTCTCAGGATATCCTAGACTCATGAGTAGTTCTTTACAACTATGGCCCATTTTAGGAGCGCTATTTCCTGACGTTATAGTAGGTCCA
>CAYUFZ010000192.1:0-929 GCA_964444025.1 uncultured Emticicia sp. | reverse complement strand
CCATTATTAGTCCTCAACGAATTTGGAACAACATCTACTATTCTTTGCCTCAAAAATGGCAATCGACGACACTTAAACATGAATCAAGAATTAAAAATTTGAGATTTATTGCTATTGAGAATTTTGTTTTAAATAATAAATTTGGTACAAAATTATTGATTGAGAAAGTCCCGACTTCTAAATCTACAAAGCTCGTCAATCAATTATTTTTACAAGATAGTTTGGTTTTGGAATATCCTGTACGTGGCAATATTTCTTTGATTAAAAATCCTCAATCTTCTCAAGACGAAATCATTCTCCAAACAAGTGATGGAAAACTGATGCTTTTGTCGAATCAAGCAAAGCTTATTAATTCAATTGTGGGCAATGTTAGCCTCAATTTGGATTATTTATTACCCACAGATTATTTTCAAAATGGTCTTTTACAATATCTTTCGAATTACCAAAATAAAGTCTTGGTTTTTAGTAGGGATATACAAAAAGGATTGATAATCAGCGAATCTTCCTTTCCTTTTCAATCTGCCATTTCGGCAATTTCTGCCAGCGAAACAAAAATATTTACTTCTGATATCCAAGGAAACATTTATTCATTAGACAAAGAATCGCAGCGGCTTTCGAGCATTCGTACCTCCATTCCATTGTCGAATGTAAAGCAAATTCAGTCGTTTAAGTATAAAAATAATACTTATTTGGCAGTCTTACAAAAAGATGGAACCTTGAATGTTTTATATGAAAGTGGGGCTCAATTGAGTGGCTTTCCGAAAGTTCCAATCAGCGGAAGACCTTTGGGTATGGTTGTGGAAGAAAAAGGAGATAAATTGGTTTGGATTACATTGGTGTCGGATTTAGGGGAAATAAAAAAAATAAGTTTGGGAACTGAATCGGATGTAAGTTTTCAGATGGAACGTCCAGATAAATCTACAATATTT
>CAYUFZ010000191.1:459-5723 GCA_964444025.1 uncultured Emticicia sp. | reverse complement strand
TGGGGGATTGGTATCTAAAAATTCTTTTAGATGCAAACCTTCCAGCCAATCCATTGTCAAGATTTTATCAGAGGAAAGCTCAGGGTAATATTTTGGGAAAAACAAATGGGGTAGATGGCTACACGCTTCGGTAATCTCTATGGAACGGGAAAGCTCTAGTGAATAATTTGATTCTTCGATGAGCTTTTCTTCTACTTCCTTGAAATATCGGTCAATTTCTACATCATTTAGGTTTAATAATTGAACTGCCAAAGGACGAGCCATCTTCAAGTCAGAGCGAATACTTTCTGCTACTCCAGGATATTGAATTTTTACGGCATACGTTTTTCCATTTTTTTTTGCTTGATGTACTTGCCCAATGGAGGCGGCATTTTCTGCTTTTAGATTAAATTCATCAAATATTTCTACAGGAGATTTTCCGAAGTATTTTTTAAATGTTTTAATCACCAGAGGGGCCGAAAGTGGCGGAGCAGCATATTGAGAAAGAGCAAATTTTTCGGTATAGGCTCTTGGTAATAAATTTTTATCCATACTCATCATCTGAGCTACTTTCAGGGCACTGCCTTTCAGATTACTCAAAGTTTCATAGACATCTGCTGCATTTGCCTCATGCAAATCCTCTTTCGCAATAGAGGAATCAAATATTTTTTTGCTATAATGCTTGATATAATTTCCACCTACTTTTACCCCAGCTTTGGCAAATTGTGTTGCTCTAGCTACTTTAGAGGTAGGGATACTTTCTTGTGAATTCATGATTTTTGATTAAATTGAATGGAAAATTGCCTTTATTGTCTATTCTGAAACATAAATTTCCCTAAATCTATCAAAGAGTCAAGGGCTGTTTTTCCGAGTAAGTCAAAGATTGTATTGACAGATTTTTCGATAAATGTATCTGTTTTCTCAAAGGCTTGGCTTCCATCTTTTACCCAAAAATCTAAAATTAATAAAGTTTTTGCCCAAAATAAATCAGGATATTTTTGCATGATTATCGGAATGGGGCGGTTTTCAATTTCCTTCGTTTGTTGCCCTTCCAATAATAAATCTTGTATTAAGTCGTCAAAACTATGACGCATTTCAATCAAATGAGGCTGTTTTTTGAATAAGAGGGGTTGCTCAAATGTTGGATAAACCTTCAAAATATAGCTTCTATTTTGTTTTAAAATTTCAATCAAAGTAAAATAAAAGGCAAGAACTTTTTCTCGGACAGAATAATTGGCATATACTTCTTCGTTTTCGGCAGTATGTCGAGCCGTCTTCAGAATATGTTTCCAAATATCTGCTTGGATTTGAATGAAAGAGGTATAGCGTTCATAAAAAGCAGCCTCAGAAATCTTTAGTTTTTTGCAGAAAGCATACACCGTTTCTGGCTCTTTACCATTTTCGAGAAAATAGCTCATGTATGCTTCTCTGATTTTTTCTTGTGTCATGGAATATTTTGTCAAAAAAATACAAAAATTAATCGACAATCATTTACAAAATCGAATCAAAAATAGTTTGAAAAGAATGTATTTGATTGGTTGTACATTTTCAACAAGTTGTAGGGAAAATTTGTTTGTGGAATTTCCAACATATTTGCATAGTCTTCTCCCAAAAACATTCGACTTTGCGTCTGAAGCAAATTATTCATAAGATTATTGGAGGAAAGTTCCCGAAATACCTGCATCAAGGCTTTGGTCAATTCTTTCCCTTCCATGGATTCCTTGAAATGACGATTGGCAATGGATTGTTCAATTCTAAAAGCAACGGCATAGGATTCTGGTAATAATTCGGGATTAATGCCCATTAGATAGCCGATTACATTCCATGTATTCAAATAGGATTGTTCGGTGCTATGGTCAATGTCATGTCCCAATTTTTCCAAACCTTTCAGTACAATCAAAGAAAAAGAAAGATTAGTACCCAGCATATCCTCCTGATTAATAGGGAATCCCCAGAGCATGTCCCATTTTTTTTCGAGTAAGAGGAAAATCCGAATAGAGGCGTGCATGAGGCGAATTTTGGTACAGATTACAAAAATATTCTGATTGTCCCAATTTTCTAAATCCATCATTGAACGAACAAAGTTTCCGGTTTCTTTCAGACGTTGGAGGGTGTTTTTTCTTATTTTTTCAGAGAAATAAAGGACTTTGGCACCATCTGCAGCCAAATAGCAATAGGGTAATGAATATAATCCCAAAATCATTGAAATTTGGGACTGGTTTCTGCGATAGAAGTCAATGCTTCTGACAATATCTTTTTTATTGTAAAATTCAGGGAATTTAGCTTTTTCCTTGAAGAAATTAGCGACATAAATCGGCAAATGTTCGGTGCTTAGTTGGGTAAAATCAGCCCAATAGGGCATCAAATTTCTAAGATATTGAAGACCCTCTCGCTCTAATATCTGCCTTATCAATTCATCCGCCTCATAGTCGCCAATGATTCGATACATTGGCAGATTCCTAAATATTTTCATGGTATTCATTGTTATTTTATCGAAAATAAGAGGTAAAAAGTCGATAAAAAGAATTAGTTGTGAAATTACGATTAATTTCAGAATTTTCAAAAAAACTATAATTTGTTAATAACTAAGCTATTATAGAATTGTTTAGAATCTTCGGAATAAATTATAGAAAGAATCGAAATAAATTCCGTAAATTTGTATCCCGTAAACAAAGACAACAAGCACATGTCATTTCACGGGCAAACAAAAAATCCCAAGTATATTTTCGTTACGGGTGGCGTAACGTCCTCATTAGGAAAAGGCATTATTGCCTCCTCTCTTGCAAAATTACTTCAAGCCAGAGGTTTATCGGTTACCATTCAAAAATTCGACCCATATATCAATGTTGATCCGGGTACACTCAATCCTTATGAACATGGGGAGTGTTATGTTACAAATGATGGGGCAGAAACGGATTTGGATTTAGGGCATTATGAAAGATTTTTGAATGTTCCGACTTCTCAAGCGAATAATGTTACCACAGGAAGAATTTATTATAATGTCATTACGAATGAGAGAAGAGGTAATTATTTAGGAAAAACCGTACAGGTAATTCCGCATATTACAGACGAAATCAAGCGGAATATTTTACAATTGGGTGAAACCGGTGAATATGATATTATTATTACAGAATTGGGTGGATGTGTGGGCGACATCGAATCTTTGCCTTTCGTAGAGGCAGTTCGACAATTGAAATGGGATTTAGGGTCAGATAATTTACTGACGATTCATTTGACATTGGTGCCTTATTTGAGTTCTGCTGGAGAACTAAAAACCAAACCAACCCAACATTCCGTCAAAATGCTACAAGAGTCTGGGGTTCAGCCAGATATTATTGTTTGTCGTACGGAGCATCCGCTACCAAATGATATTCGCAGAAAAATTGCTTTATTTTGTAATGTCGAACAAAGTTCTGTCATTGAGGCGATTGATGCCGAAACCATTTATGATGTGCCTTTATTGATGCAAAAAGAAAGGCTCGACCAAAGAGTATTGTATATGTTGGATATCTACAATGACCAAGATGCGGAGATGGATGCTTGGAAAAACTTTTTGGATCGCTACAAAAACCCAACTGAAAATGTTAGAATTGGCTTGGTTGGCAAGTATGTAGAATTAAAAGATGCCTATAAATCGATTATTGAGTCATTTATTCATGCGGGGGCTGCCAATAAGTGCAAAGTAAATTTGGAATGGATTCATTCTGAAAGCCTAGAAGTGGACAATGCTGCCGAAAAATTCAAAGGTTTGGATGGGGTCTTAGTAGCTCCAGGCTTTGGGGAGAGGGGTATCGAGGGTAAAATAGCGGCAGTGAAGTATGTTCGAGAAAATAAAATCCCCTTCTTTGGGATTTGTTTAGGAATGCAGATGGCATGTATCGAATTTGCCAGAAATGTGATTGGCATGCAGGAGGCTCATTCGACAGAAATGTATCCTGAAACGCAATTTCCGGTGATTGATTTGATGGAAGAACAAAAAAATATTACGGACAAAGGGGGTACGATGCGTTTAGGGGCGTATGCTTGTAAAGTCAAAGATAAAACATTGGCAAGAAAAATCTATGGAAAAGCCAACATCCAAGAAAGGCATCGCCATCGTTGGGAATTTAATAATAAGTATCTCAAAGACTATGAAAATGCGGGTATGACAATCTCGGGTGTAAATCCTGAAAGTGGTCTGGTAGAAATCATAGAATTGCCCAATCATCCATACTTTATTGGGGTTCAGTTTCATCCGGAGCTTAAAAGTACCGTGATGGCTCCGCATCCTTTATTTGTCAATTTCGTGAAAGCGGCAATGGAGTTTAAGGCTACTCAGAAATAGTCATTAGGATTTGTAAGGAAACTTTGTCAATTTTGTAATATTTTTCAAGAAATCTTAGGGTTTCATTTATAAAAGTAAAAAAATTAATGGAAAAAACATTCGATAAAAATCAGTTGATAGGCATCGTCTTGTTCATGGCAATGTGGGCAGGATATATGTATTTTATGCCTCAAACTCCTCCTGAAGCTCCGGCTCCTGCCAAAGCAAAGGTGGCAAACAAACAAGCAGCACCTGCCAAGTCGGCTTCTACGGATACTTCAGCTATCAAAGCTGCTTTTGGAGATTTTGCGTCGGCAGCAGTAGGAACAGAAAAAGACATTACCATCGAAAACCAAGATGCAATATTTACTTTCAGTACTTTGGGTGGAGATATCAAGGAGGTTACGCTAAAAAATTATTCGACTTTTCAAGATTATAATGCTGGTAAACAAAAACCATTGACTTTATTGGATAAAAATACCTCTTCGATGAGCTTGGAGGTGCAAACCAATAAGGGTAAAATCGATTTGAAAAAACTTTATTTTAGCACAAATGCTCAGTCGAAAATTATCAAAGAGGGCGAAACTCAAAAGATTGTTTTTAGATTACCCTTGTCGGCTTCTCAGTTTATTGAACAAACCTATACCATTAGTGGAAAGGGTTTTACGGTAGATTATGACCTGAATTTTGTGGGTACAGAGCAAATCATTCAAAACCAACCAGTACATTTTGTTTGGAGAGATAAATTGAAAGTATTGGAGCATGACATTGCTGAAAACAGAAAATCTGCTCAGATTAACTATTGGGATGCAAGCGAAGATGAATTTAATGATTTGGGGGCTAATAAATCGGGTAATGAAAACTTGAGCCTTGAAAATCCCATCAAATGGTTTTCTTTCAAACAAAAATATTTCGTTTCTGGATTTGTTGCTAAAAATCAGGCAATATCTGAAGCAAAACTAAACATTAATACACCGGAAAC
>CAYUFZ010000191.1:0-449 GCA_964444025.1 uncultured Emticicia sp. | reverse complement strand
GATTCCAGTATTGTTAAAACGGTGGAGGTTAGTGCTAATTTGGCATTGAGTGATATTAAGTCGGGTAAAGGTAATTTTAGATTTTATTTGGGACCGAACGATTATAATGAAGTAAAAGACGTAACGGAGGGCTTCCACCGAAATGTGTACTTGGGTTATGATTTTGTCAAACCAATCAATCGTTTTGTGTTTGTACCTTTGTTTAATTTGGCAGAAAGCTTTATCAGCAATTACGGTTTACTTATCATTGTGGTCGTGTTGGTATTGAAAACTGTACTTACGCCATTGATTTATAAATCGTATATCAGCTCTGCTAAAATGAGAATCATGGCTCCTGAGTTGGCAGAAATAAAGGCAAAAGTAGGAGACGACCAAGTGAAAATGCAACAAGAGCAAATGAAACTGTATCAGCAGGTGGGGGTCAATCCGCTTAGTGGCTGTGTTCCGAT
>CAYUFZ010000190.1:0-5734 GCA_964444025.1 uncultured Emticicia sp. | reverse complement strand
GATTGGTCGTTCGACTGAAAGGCCAGAAACGAGTACCGACCCCTCCTGCCATGATAACTACATAATTATTTTTAACTTCCTGATTAGGTGTCATGATTACTTCTTTCATTTTTAAAGTCTTCAAATAAGATAAAAGTTTGCAGTAATGTTACTGATAAATTAAAACGATGGTTGTGATAAATAGTGTTCGATACGTAAAGCTACATTTTCTCGAATATTCATCCAAAAAAGATTTATATCGGCAAAATGCCAAATTTTATTTTTAAGAAAAACCCTACCTGCCACATAAGGCTTGTTAATCCATAGTAGCCCTTGGTGGTTTTCGGCATCGGCAAAGTTTTTTACAAACCTAAACCCATAACTGATTCCTCCTTTATTTGCTTCTTTTGGGGCAAAACCATCGGAGATTTTCCAAGTAAGTGGATTGGTACAGACGGCTCTATTCAGCCCTTTGGCATAATACTCTGGATAATAATTTTTGGCGTAGGTATTCCAAGAAACAAACTTTCCTAAATCCGAGGCACTTTCACTTGGTTTGATATATTCGAAAGTATCGGGCAAGGTTGCAATGCCAATCAGATACGCTTGAATTAACTTTTTTTGTAAAGGTTGTCCATCAAAAAATTCTTTAAGTAATTTCTTGGCATGGACAGTACCTTGGCTATGAGACGCAATAATGATTGGTTTTCCTTGATTCCAGTGCTCTAAATAATATAAAAAAGCTTTGCGAACATCTGAGTAAGCCACACCCAAAGCCGCCTCTTTGTCGTTGGGATTGTCGGTTAAAAAACTATAATAATGGGCTTGTCTGTATCGAGGGGCATATACATTGCAAGAACCATTGAAAGCAGAAGCTTGATTGAGAATAGTTGTCTTGTCTGTTTTTAAATTAAGCTCAATATCCTCAACATCAGCATTCCATTGATAGCTATTTTTAGGCTTATGTGTAAAGGTTGTCGGGTGAATAAAAAAAACATCGACCTTTCCCTCAAATCCTCTGCTCTTTGCACGGAAATGCTTTGGAATAGAATCCGAAAAATCTTTGATTTGAGGCAATGCCGCCCAATTTTTTAGAGCTTTATAATCTGGTTCTGTTGGAATTTTTGAGCTATCAAAATGCTCTTCTAATCTGATTAATTTTTGAGCATAAAGGACAGATGACAAACAGAACAATGACATAAAATATAGTAAAAACTTTGTACCTTTCATATATATAATTATTTTTTGTTAAAATTGAAAGATTTTTATAAAATCTTCTCAAACTATATGCTTCTATCCTTGCAAATTACTATTTTCTTTTCTATGTTTGACACAAAATTACATTTTGTTAAACACTAACCAATAATCTTATGTATAAACTTTCCATAAAAAAGTCTATATTGAGTGTATGCCTTGTCCTTTTGGTACAAATGGCGTTCGCACAAACGAAAGTTTCAGGCTTAATTACCGATTCTAATACCAAAGAACCACTTATAGGAGTAAGCGTTCAGGTAAAGGGTAAAGTAATCGGTACTATTACAAACACCAAAGGGGAGTTTTCATTCAGTGTCTCTACCCCTCCTCCCTTTTCAGTAATCATTTCTTCAGTAGGCTATATGAGCCAAGAAGTAAATATTACTGGCGAAAACTCGAAATTAAACATTGCTTTAGTAGAGCAGTCTATTCTTGGTCAGGAAGTGGTCGTTGCGGCTTCAAGGGTAGAGGAAAGTGTCATGAAATCTCCTGTGACAGTAGAAAAAATGGACATTCGAAGCATTCGTGAAAGTGCCTCTCCTTCTTTCTATGATGCTCTTTCGACAATGAAAGGCATTGATATGACAACCCAAGGTTTGTTGTTCAAATCTGTCAATATGCGTGGATTCGGAGCAACCGGAAATCCTCGTACCGTACAAATGATAGATGGAATGGACAACCAAGCACCGGGATTAAATTTTCCTGTGGATAACATCGTGGGTATGCCAGAATTGGATGTTGAAAGTGTTGAGGTTCTTCCAGGAGCTGCTTCGGCTTTGTATGGCCCTAATGCTATCAACGGCTTGATTTTGATGAATAGTAAAAGTCCATTTTTATATCAAGGCGTAAGTGCAACGCTTAAAACTGGTGTGATGAGTGCGAGCAATAGAGATGTAGTCAATACACCAATGACCGACTTTTCGCTTCGTTTTGCAAAAGCTTCTAAAAACAATAAGTTTGCTTTTAAGGCAAATGTGGCTTACATCACAGCCAAAGATTGGCAAGCAAGCAACTATACCAACCTAAATGTGGGTGGTGTACAAGATGGCTCGAGGGGTTCAGGTGTAAAATCTGATTATGATGGTATGAATATTTACGGAGATGAAGTACAAGCAAACATGCAATCAGTTGCCAACAGCCTTATTGCTGCCAAACTTTTACCATCTGCTGCCATTAATATTATCCCAAATGCCAACGTCAGCCGTACAGGTATTTTAGAAAAAGATATGGTGGATTACAATACCAAAAGCTTCAAAACAAATTTAGCAGCTCACTATCGTATTAATGAGAAGGTAGAGTTAATCGGACAAATAAACTATGGATTTGGTACGACGGTTTATACTGGTACGGGACGTTATTCATTACGTAATTTCAATTTGACTCAAGCAAAAATTGAGCTAAAAGGAGATAACTTTACTTTAAGAGCTTATACCACACAAGAGCGTTCTGGACAATCTTATACAGCTGGATTAGCCGCAGTTGCGATGCTTAATTCGATTAAGCCTCACGCAACATGGTTTGGCCAATATGTAGGGGCTTTTGCAGCAGCAAGAGCAGCCGGACAAAGCGAGGAAGCGGCTCATTTAGCGGCTCGTGGCGTTGCCGACCAAGGAATGCCTAAGCCTGGCTCGGCAGAATATAGTGCTTTATTGAACAAATACCGTGATGCAGCCATTGTTGATGGTGGTGGTTCATTCTTGGATAAAACAAATCTTTATCATGCTGAAGGTGTTTATAACTTCAAAAATCAAGTAAAATTCATGGATTTACTTGGTGGTGCTAGCGTAAGACAATACCAATTGATGTCGAATGGAACATTGTTCTCGGACATGAAAGATGGTCGTAACGGAACTATTCCGATTAATGAATTTGGTGCGTTTTTACAAGGGTCGAAAAGCTTATTCTCTGACCACTTGAAAATTTCAGCTTCTTTACGATACGATAAGAGTCAAAATTTCAAAGGGTTCTTTACTCCTCGTGTTTCAGCTGTGGCAACATTCGGTCAACAAAACTTCCGTTTGTCTTACCAAACTGGTTACAGAATTCCTACTACTCAAAATCAATACATCGACCTACGTACCCCAGCAGGTACTTTGATTGGTGGATTACCAGAGTTTGATTCAAGATATAATTTAGCGAATGGTATAGCAGTTGCAACTTTGACTGACTTTACATTGAACCCAACTAAGTATATCACAGCTGATGTCTTGCAAAAAGCACAAACTTATGCAACTGCAGCCGTAACAGCTCAGGCAACTCCATTAATTACAGCGGGCGTGACAGCGGCTATTACACAAAAAGTAACAGAGGCCGTTACAGCGGGAGCGACGGCTCAAATCACAGCAGGAGTAACGGCCGCTATCAATGCTCAAGTGACAAGCTCTGTAACAGATGCCGTCAATGCAGCAGTAGCAGCAGGGCAATTGGCACCAGAGGCCGCAACAGCAGCCATTCAGGCAGGGGTTGCTCAACAAATGCAATCTCCAACCGTTCAAACATTGATTCAGACAAAAGTAGGAGAGCAATTGGCACTTCCGACTACTCAAGCAGGAATTCAAGCAGGTGTACAAGCAAACTTACCAGCAGCGTTAGCGGCTAATTTCCAAACGGCCTTTAATGCAGAGTTGGCAAAAGCTTTGACAGCAAATGTACCAGGTGTGGTGAAGCAAGTCGCACCAGCGTTTGGCTTGGCGACATTGCCAAAATACAAAGCTCAGACATTAGTCCCTGAAAAAATTGAATCGTATGAAATCGGTTATAAAGGTTTGATAGCTAAAAAATTATTTATCGATTCATACTTCTATACAAGTAAATATACAAACTTTATTGGCGGTACGTCTATTGTAGTGCCGACGGCAGCAGCAGCACCGGGATTGCCAATCGAATCGGGTGTATCAAGTGCAAATACTCGTTTGGCTTATTCAAGACCATCGAATACAAAAGAGAAAATCACAGCCAATGGTTTTGCTATCAGTGCAAATTATGCTCTTCCGAAAGGATTTAATGTTGGAATGAATTATGCTCAAAATAATTTACTTGGATTTACTCCATCGCCCGAGCAACAGTATGCAGGCTATAATACACCAAAAAATCGTTATAACATAAGTTTTGGAAAACGCCTGAACAGTGGAGAGAAATTTGGATTTAACATTAATTTGAGATACCAAGACGCTTTCTTGTGGCAAGCAAGTTTCAATCAGCCTACCACAACGGGAGTACCATTCTTCACGAACACGACAGTACCTGCGATTACAAATTTAGATGCACAGGTAAGCTATAAATTATCATCAATGAAATCAATTATCAAAATTGGTGGAACAAATATCGGCGGAAAACCATATATCCAAGCGTACGGAAGTGCCGCAGTAGGTTCTATGTACTACGTTTCGATTACTTTTGATGAATTATTGAACAAATAATGTATTGAAAGATTATATAATTTTCATAATTTTCTTTGGTTTAAGTCAAAAAAGAGCTTCCGTTTGGAGGCTCTTTTTTTGTTAGACAAATCTTAGAATTTTTATATAAATCAATTAACTTTGTATCGTAAAATGTTTTTTGATGTCGTAAAGGATTGTTTGATATTTTTTTAGTATTGTGCCATCCTTTTTATATCCCCAAGACACCATATTCATTGTAAATTTTGTCTCCCGATTTTGGGGTAAGGAGCTTTTTTAAAAATGGAAAAAATTAAAGTTGCAAATCCAGTAGTAGAGTTAGATGGCGATGAAATGACTCGTATCATTTGGCGTTTTATCAAAGAGAAATTGATTCTTCCTTATCTTGACTTAGATATTAAGTACTATGATTTAGGAATTGAGTATCGTGACGAAACCAACGACCAAGTCACAATTGATTCGGCAAACGCCATTAGACAGTATGGTGTTGGAATTAAGTGTGCAACTATTACACCAGACGAGGCTCGTGTAAAGGAGTTTAGTTTGAAACAAATGTGGAAATCACCAAACGGAACGATTCGTAATATCTTGGACGGAACGGTTTTCCGTGAACCAATCGTTTGTCAGAATGTCCCTCGTTTGGTTTCTAATTGGACTTCTCCGATAATTGTTGGTCGCCACGCTTTTGGAGACCAATACCGTGCAACTGATTTTGTAGTAAAAGGTCCCGGAAAATTAACTATGAAATTTGAAGGTGAAGATGGGTCTGTTCAGGATTTTGAAGTTTATAACTATAAAGGTGGTGGTGTAGCAATGGGAATGTATAATACAGACGAATCTATTCGTGGTTTTGCTCATTCTTGTTTTAATGTTGCTTTAAATAAAAAATGGCCTTTATATTTATCTACAAAAAATACAATTTTGAAGAAATATGACGGACGTTTCAAGGATATCTTTGAAGAAATTTATCAAAACGATTATAAAACAAAATTTGAAGCGGCTGGGATTGTCTATGAACACCGATTGATTGATGACATGGTTGCTTCTGCTCTGAAATGGAATGGTTCTTTTGTTTGGGCTTGTAAAAACTATGATGGCGATGT
>CAYUFZ010000189.1:4863-5758 GCA_964444025.1 uncultured Emticicia sp. | reverse complement strand
TGGGGAGCTTTAATATTCGACATGGATAATGATGGACTAAAAGATATATTTGTTGCCAATGGCATTGCCAAAGATTTGACAGACCAAGACTTTGTTGAGTTTTTGGGCGACAGAAATACCATGCAGCAAATGCTGGAAGGGAAAAAATTTAATGCCAAAGAATTTATAGATAAAATATCTTCAAAACCTATCCCAAATTATGCTTTTAAGAATAGTGGTGAATTAAAATTCAGCAATCAAGCTAAAAATTGGGGATTAGAAGGACCAGGGTTTTCAAACGGTTCTGCTTATGGCGACCTAGACAATGACGGGGATTTGGATTTGGTTGTCAATAACGTAAATGCTCCACTGTCGGTTTATAAAAACAAAACAAACGAAGTAAACAAAAATCATTTCCTAAGAATAAAACTCAATGGAACTGGAAAAAATTTGAATGGAATTGGAGCTAAAGTTACTGTTTATCAGGCAGGAACAGCCAAGCTATTGCAACAAATGCCGAATAGAGGTTTCCAATCTTCCAGCGACCACCAAATGGTATTTGGCTTAGGACAAAATCCAAAAATTGATTCATTGAAAGTCATTTGGCCCGATGATAAAACCCAAGTATTATATAATACCAAAGCCGATGTTTTACTTACTTTGGATTATAAAAATGCCAATCAGCTATTCAAAGAGATTGTGCCTTCATCTGACTTTTTATTTAAAGATATTACTGCTACTGCTTTGCAATATAAGCACCAAGAAAGCCCTTTCATCGACTTTAATAGAGATATTTTACTAAAACAAAAACTATCTACTCAAGGGCCTGCATTGGCTGTTGGAGATGTCAATGGAGATGGCTTAGATGATGTGTATTTAGGCGGAGCAACCGGGCAAGAAAAAAAGCTATTTATTC
>CAYUFZ010000189.1:0-4853 GCA_964444025.1 uncultured Emticicia sp. | reverse complement strand
ATTAATTTCAATATAAATTATATTGATGATCGTTTTGCAAAAACTATTGTTAAAGCTTGTCCTGGAAGTGGTATACAATCCTTAAAGAAATCTGTTCTCTATACTTCTGATAGGCCAGTATACTTTCTTTATTCAACAAAAAAATGGCAAATTTGCCCAATCAGCACAAAAAGATTTCCAAATGGATATCACAACTGAAAATACAGATGCCCTTTTCTTCGATGCCGACCAAGATAAAGACCTCGATTTATTTGTAGTAACGGGCAGTAACGAATTTGACTTAAATGCCCCCGAATTACACGATTTACTTTATCTAAACGATGGTAAAGGAAATTTCTCAAGAGATGTAAGATTTCCGGCAATTTATGAAAATGGTTCTTGCGTAGCTGCGGCAGACTTTGACAAAGATGGAGACCAAGATTTATTTGTCGGTTCGAGAATGATTTCAGGAAAATATGGACTTAATCCAAGTAGTAATTTCTATATTAATGACGGAACTGGGAATTTTAAAAATCAATCTAAGCGATTTATGCCAGATATTACGAGTCTTGGGATGATTACTGATGCAGAATGGAGTGATATAGACAACGATGGTTTCAAGGATTTGGTGCTTACACAAGATTGGGGTGAAATTGTTATTTTCAAAAATCAACGGGGGAATAAGATGATTTTAGGTGAGAAAATACCAAATTCAGAAGGGTTATGGAATACCATTAAATCTGCAGATGTGGATGGCGATGGAGATAATGATTTTATTGTTGGAAATTTAGGAGAAAACACAAAACTCAAAGTGAGTACAGAACACCCTGCTACCTTGCACGTAAATGACTTCGATAAAAATGGCACCTACGAACAAATCATTTCATGCCTCACAGAAGACGGCGAAACTTATCCAATGGTTTTGAAAGGAGAATTGCAAAGAGCTTTGCCGATTGTCAAGAAAAAATATATCAAATATACAGATTATGCAAACAAAAAAATCGAAGATATATTTACTGAAGAGCAAATGAAAGATTGTATGGTGAAAAAAATCACCACCACGCAATCAGTCATGCTTATCAACGATGGAAAAGGGAAATTTGAAATCAAAGCTCTTCCACTTGCAGCTCAGTTTTCGACCATTGCCTCCATCGAAACAGGTGACTTCGACCAAGATGGCATACTTGATATCTTATTGGCAGGAAACTTTTTTGATTTCTTACCAGAATGGGGCAGATATGATGCCAGTTATGGCGTATTCTTAAAAGGAAAAGGCAAAGGCTCATTCGAAGCCATACCAACAAAAAAATCCGGTTTTAAATCTATCGGGCAAGTACGAAAAATGTTTAAAATAAAAACTTCAGCTAATCAGGAATGGGTGATTTTGGCAAAGAACAACGATGATGCACAAGTGTTTAGTTTTAAAAAATAATTTTAACATGAAAAAAATTAACATATATCTCAGCTTTATTATAATTGCTTTAGGTTTGAATGCTTGTCGTTTTTTAGGCAACAACAATGATGTACAGCTATTTAAAAAACTAAAGCCGAGCGAAACCCAGATAAATTTTACCAATACTATTACCGAAACGAAAGATTTTAATATCCTCGATTACTTATACTTTTACAATGGAGGAGGTGTTTCGGCAGGTGATATTAACAATGACGGTCTTACTGATTTGTTTTTTGTATCAAATCAAGGCAAAAACAAACTTTATCTCAACAAGGGAGTAGTTGATGGAAAGCCTAAATTTGAAGATATTTCTGAAAAAGCAGGAATCGAAGGCTTCTCAGATTGGAAAACTGGAGTAACAATGGCAGATGTCAACGCCGATGGTTTACTAGATATTTATGTTTGTGCAGTTGGAAACTACAAGGGCTTGGAAGGTTCGAATGAATTGTATATCAACAATGGAGATTTAACTTTTTCTGAAAAATCAAATCAGTATGGACTTGATTTTACGGGATTCTCGACACAAGCAGCATTTTTTGACTACGATAAAGATGGAGACTTGGATATGTATCTCCTCAATCATGCTGTTCATAATACTCGCTCATACGATAGAGTCAATACTCGAATGTTGAAAGATAATGAAGCTGGAGATTATTTATTCAAAAATGATAATGGCAAATTTGTGGATGTCAGCAAAGAAGCAGGCATTTATCAAGCAGCTATGGGCTATGGCTTAGGGATTTCAGTTGCCGACATCAACAATGACGGCTGGCTAGATATTTATGTAAGTAATGATTTCCATGAAGACGACTACTACTACGTCAATCAAAAAAATGGAACCTTTACAGAGGAAGTAAAAGACCATTTTAAGCATCTAAGTCGCTTCTCAATGGGGTCTGACATTGCCGATATCAACAACGATAATTTTCAAGATGTCATGACTTTAGATATGTATCCAGAAGATGAAAAAGTAGAGAAATCTTCTGTTGGAGAAGACCCACTGGATATTTATTTATACAAATTACAATTCGGATACTTTAATCAATATAGTCGAAATTGCCTCCAATTGAGCATGAGCGGAAAGAAATTTGCAGACATCGCCCCTTCGGCAGGTGTTGCTGCTACTGATTGGAGCTGGAGTACTTTGATGGCAGATTATGATGGCGATGGAATAAAGGATATTTTTATTTCAAATGGTATTTTAAGAAGACCGAATGATTTGGATTATTTGAAATTTATCATTGCAGATTCTTTGCATTATAATTTACCCACTTCTGCCAAACTCGACCAAGAAGCGATAGATAAAATGCCGAGCGGTAAAGTACACAATTATTTGTTTAAAGGCAGCAAAGAGCTTCGTTTCCAAGATAAATCAAAAGTATGGGGTTTTGAAGAAGAAAATATATCCAATGGAGCTGTCTATGCCGATTTGGACAATGACGGAGACTTAGAAATCATCACGAATAACCTCAACGAACCTGCCTCTATTTATTTGAATCAAAGCAATGAATTGCTAAAGAACAATTATATTAAAGTAAAATTCAAAGGAAATGATAAAAATACCTTTGGCATTGGAGCAAAAGTAATCATCCAAACGAAAGATGGGCATCAACTTCAACAAATGATGCCTACGAGAGGCTTCATGAGTTCGGTGGACCCATCGTTGATTTTTGGTATTGGAGATGCCTCCGCCATTGAATCCCTGACAGTCATTTGGGAAAATCAAAAAATGCAAGTGATTAAAAACCCTAAAATCAATGCTACATTGCTTTTAAACCAAAATGACGCTTTGTTAGACGGCTCTACCTATAAATTTGATGCCCCAGAAAAACAACTATTCGTAAATGTCAGCGACTCTCTCAATCATTCGTTCAAACACGAAGAAAATGTATATTTTGATTTTGGACGAGAACTGCTTATTCCTTTCAAAGTATCTATCGAAGGGCCAAAAATGGCAGTCGGCGACGTTGATGGCGACGGATTAGATGATTTTTATATAGGTGGTGCAAAATATCAGTCAGGGGAGTTATACTTACAAAAACCAAATGGATTTGTGGCATCTCCACAAGCTGCATTTAAAGCCGATTCGCTACAAGAAGATGTTGATGCCCTATTTTTTGATGCCGATGGCGACAAAGATTTAGATTTGTACGTAGTTTCGGGTGGAAACGAATTTTACGACACCATGCCCCAGCTTTTGGACAGACTTTATGTGAACGACGGAAAAGGGAATTTTACAAAAAATCCTTCGGCTTTACCACAAATGTTTGATAACAAATCATGCGTCAAACCGTTTGATTTTGACAAAGACGGAGACATAGATTTATTTGTTGGAGGGAGAGTCTTGGGATATAATTACGGAAAATCCCCAAAATCATATCTATTAGTCAATAACGGGAAAGGTAAATTTACAGACGTAACCGATAAAATTGCACCGGAATTAAGACAAGCGGGAATGATTACAGACGCTGCTTGGGCAGATATAGACAAAGACGGAGATGCAGATTTGACAATTGTAGGAGATTGGATGCCTATTAAAACATTTGAAAATAATCAAGGGAAATTTGTTCCAATTGAAAATGAATTGGAGGATAAAAACGGATTTTGGTCAAGTATTACAGCGGCTGATTTTGATAAAGACGGAGATATTGACTTTGTTGTCGGAAATTTAGGTACAAATACTAAATTCAGAAAAGACCCTGAAGGAAAATTAAAAATGATAATAAAGGATTTTGACGACAATAAAGCTAACGACCACCTTTTAACCTACAACAGAGGAGATGATTGGTACCCCGTCAATAGTAAAGATGAACTTGGGAAACAAATGCCAAGCATCATCAACAAGAAATATATCGAATACAAAGATTTTGCAGGAAAGACAATCGATGAAATCTTTACTAAAAAACAATTAAAAGATGCCGATGAAAAAGTAGTCAATACGTTTGAATCTGTTTATTTAGAAAATCAAGGGAATAAAACATTTAAAATGTCTTATTTGCCAAGCTTGGCACAAGTTTCCAAAATCATGAGTCTATATACCGAAGATGTCAATCAGGATGGATTTCCAGATGTAATTATCGGAGGGAATTTTAGCGGAGCGAATATGTATCAGGCAAGATATGATGGATTTTTTGGCATGATTTTATACAGCAACGGAAAAGGCAAGTTTACAGAGTCAATTCCAACTGAAAACGGACTATTAATGGACGGTGATGTGCGAGACATTAAAACCCTCAACACGCCGAAAGGCAAATTGTATCTTGTGAGTCGGAACAACGACAAAATTCAATTTTTTAAAAAAATCAAATAAATCATTTAGCCCTGCTCGGTCTCTCGGGCAGGGTATTTTAATCTTATGAACTTCTCTCGATTTACTATAAAACTCGGCTTATTTGTTGCTATTGGAGTATCCACTCTATTA
>CAYUFZ010000188.1:3749-5782 GCA_964444025.1 uncultured Emticicia sp. | reverse complement strand
CGAATCTGTGAAAGACCCTAGAAAAAGATTCGGAACAGAAATCAGTCCATTTGACCCAAGATACCAAACCGAAGACCTTGGAGATAATGCCATGAAGGCATCAGACTATGGCATCAAAAACCTACAACGAATTTTACCTAATTTGATTCAATGGAGTAAAGAGTCAGGAGAAACATACAAAGAACTTGCCGAATTATATGCCAACGTGACTGCCCAATACCGTCGTTATATTGGACATGTCACCAAAAACATTGGTGGAATTTATGATACTCCAAAGACCTACGATATGGAAGGAAATGTATTTGAGGTAGTACCTAAAGCCAATCAAAAAGAGGCCATTACATTCCTAAACAAACAAGTTTTTGATACCCCCAAATGGTTATTAGACCAAAATGTACTCAATAAAATTAACCCTGAACAAGGAGTAGAAGCCGTAAAAAGCATCCAAGAAAGTACCATTAATAATATTTTTGCAGGCGACCGATTGGTCAGAATTTTAGAAACAAGTTCACAAAATACCAATAATTTCAGTTTGGAAGAATTATTACAAGAAACCAAACAAGGTATTTTTACAGAATTAAAGTCGAGAAAAAGCATCGATATGTATCGTAGAAATCTACAAAAAGTATATACCGAAAAGCTTATTTCGCTCTTAAATCCTGGCAATACGAGTGTTAGTTTTATTCCTCAAGGGGCTTCGTATGGTTACGAAACCCGAACGGTCGATTTAAAGAAAACCGATATTCCGTCCCTTTCAAGAGCCTATTTGGAGCTTATCAAATCTGATATAAAGATTTATTTGCCACAAATCAACGATAAATTAAGTAAATATCACCTTCAGGATTTGGTTTTCAGAATTGAAAATGCACTCAATCCGAAAAATTAATATTCAGTGGCGAGGCTAATCCCTCGCCATTTTTCTTACGCTTGCTTAGTTTAAGATTTTATTAAAAAAATCCGATTTTTGTAAAAAATATTGTTTTTTGTAATTTTTATTGATAAATTTCGTTCAAAAAACTAACCTTTCATCTTATTACCAAAATAATTACTCATGAATAGGATTATCCCCCCCTTACTGATATTAATTTGGTCGCTCGCCTACACGTATTATTGGCATACCGAAAGAGAACCCAAATGTGCCTGCGAACAAAATGAAATCACCAATACTGGCGACTCATCCTTGAGCTATATTCCCGTAGAAAGAGATTCACTCATTTCTGATTCTTTGAAAAAAGACACATTGCAAATGAATACGCAAGAAAGAGAAATTCTCTTCACACCTTTAGATGTATATTTCAATGCTGGAAAAAGTAGCATCGCCCGAACAGCCGAAGTGGATACATTTATTACAACCGCAAAAAAATTTCTTGAAAAATATCCAGAAAAAATCTTAGTCATCACCGGGCATTCTGATGCAGATGGAAGCGACGAAACCAATAAGACACTTTCCGAAAATCGTGCGATTAAAGCAAAAGAAATCTTGGTAAAAGAAGGTATTTTAGAAAAAAATATCGAAATAGTCGCCAAAGGAGAATCTGAGCCTATCGGAGATAATTCGACTCCTGAAGGTAAAAGTAAAAATCGCAGAGTTACTTTTAAAATTAAAGAATAAAGCCCTACTATTAATCATAAAAAATATTCAAATAATATGGAAAAGTTTATTTGTTGGCTAACAGATTTCCCTTGGGGAGTATTTTTAGGTTGTTTGATTCCTTTATTATTACTCTGGTGGTATTTGAGTCGAAAAATTAATTATTGGAAAAATATTTCCATCGAGCAAGAGGAAAGAATTGTGTTTTTGGAAGGAGAATTAGACGCTTGCCGAAAATCAAAAATTTCTGCTTCTCCGATAGCTTCGGAAGAAATTCAGGTAAAACCCGAAAAAACAGACGAACCAAGCGAACGAGTGGCTGCTGTGGCTGCTGTGCCGATTATGGCAAGTAAGCCTAAAAAAGATGACCTCAAGATTGTAGAAGGAATCGGTCCAAAAATCGAAGGATTATTCAATGAAGTAGGGATTTATACCTTTGCAG
>CAYUFZ010000188.1:0-3739 GCA_964444025.1 uncultured Emticicia sp. | reverse complement strand
TTGGCTTCTACGCCAATCTCGAGAATGAAAGAAATTTTAGATGCAGCAGGACCAAGATTTCAAATACACAACCCCTCTACTTGGGCAGACCAAGCCGCACTTGCCCGTGATGGAAAATGGGATGAACTGAAAAAATGGCAAAGTGAGCTATACAAAGGAAAAGCTTAAACATACAAAAGTCTCATATTTTGAGACTTTTGCTTTATTCTTTTTTCTTTCTCAAAAAAAATACCGTGATTCGCAGAAATTTATGACAAACTTTAATCATTTATGATTCGTCTTGCAATTTTTGCGTCAGGTTCAGGAAGTAATGCTGAAAGGATTTCTGACTATTTTTCAAATCATTCTTCCATTAGTATTGATTTATTTTTGACCAATAATCCACAAGCTGGGGTTATTGAAAGAGGTAAGCGTTTGGGTATCCCAACACTTGTATTCGATAAAAAGAGCTTCACTTCAAGTGAAAAAATTCTTGAAATTTTGAAAAAACAAGAAATTGATTTTATTATTTTGGCGGGATTTCTTTGGTTAATACCCGAAATGTATATCAAGGCTTTTCCCAATAAAATAATCAACATTCACCCGGCATTATTACCAAAATATGGCGGAAAGGGGATGTGGGGGCATCATGTTCACGAGGCAGTAGTGGCAAACCAAGAAACAGAATCGGGAATTACCATTCATTATGTCAACGAACATTATGATGAAGGAAGAATTATTTTTCAGGCAACTTGTATCGTCGATGTACTCGATACACCAGAAGATGTTGCGAAGAAAATTCAGCAGTTGGAGCATACTCACTTCCCGGTTGTCATTGAAAATTTATTAACCAAACAGACTGTCAACACACAAAATACTTTAAGCTGATGATTGAAATAGTTCAGAGCTATTCTGCACCTAAATGGCAGTTCAACGGACATATTCAGACAATTTACCCAAGCTTGTTCAGAAAAATTCCTGTTCATTATGATAGAGAGCGTTTGGAATTGGCTGATGGCGATTTTTTGGATTTAGATTGGTCATTTTGCCAGAATCAAGTACAAAAAAAGCTCGTTCTTGTAACACATGGTTTGGAAGGGGACTCTAGCAGGCACTATGTAACGGGTATTATCCGAAAAATGAATGCCAATGGCTATGATGGTTTGGCATGGAATTGTAGGAGTTGCAGTGGAGAACTGAATCGATTGCCACGATTTTATCACCATGGAGATGTAGATGACATCCGAACGGTGCTGGAGTATGCTGTACAAAAATACCAATATGATGAAGTAATATTGGTGGGTTTCAGCATGGGCGGAAGTATGACGATTCGTATAGTTGGGCAAGACCCCTATCGCCTACCCTCGGCTGTCAAGTGTGCCGTAGCAGTATCTGTTCCTTTGGATTTAAAAACGTCGGTTTACGAGCTTTATAAAAAAGGGAGAAGATTTTATATGAAACGCTTTATTAAAAAATTAGGGAAGAAAATCAAAGAAAAATCTCAATTACATCCCCATGAGCCGTTGGTCAGCCATGAAGGTTATCATAAAATTAAAAATTTTGAGCAATTTGATAATCGATATACGGCACCAATGTTTGGATTTGAAAATGCCACAGATTTTTATGAAAAGGCAGGAGCTAAGCAATTTTTAAAAAATATCCAAGTTCCAACCCTCATTCTCCAAGCCGCAAATGATCCATTCTTATCGCCAGAATGTCTTAATTTAGGAGATGCTTCAAGTAATACAAACCTTCACATGAAAATTTCATTGTCGGGTGGGCATGTCGGTTTTATGTTATCGAATAGTGATGAAACTTGGGTCGAAAATGAAGTTGTGAATTTTGTAAACAATCTACCATGTATAAACTAACAAAACTGCTAAATCAGGTTATATTTTACAATAAAGTTGAAAATTGGTGCTGGTTTTTTGGCATACTCGTCATTGGATTTTTATTCAAAAGGATTTTTTCGATTTTAGTCAGTAAACTAGTATATTTTGTACTTAGAAGAGAAAATCGAAAAATTCCGGTTTCTCAGTTTGTGGAATTATTGAAACGTCCCTTAGAATTTCTCATCACCTTGCTCATTATCTATGTGGCAAGAGAAGAGATAAATTTACCTAAAAAATGGCGAATCATTCCTCTCGGCAAAATCAAAATCAGTGATTTTACCGACAAAGTGTTGGATATGCTATTTATTATAGCCATTACGTGGCTGATAATCAGGTTGATAAAATTCTTTGCTTTGGTTTTTCTCAAACATGCCGAAGACAATACCTCAAAAAAAGACGAACATCTTGTTCCTTTTTTTAGAGACATCATCATTGCTGGCGTAATATTTTGCTCGTTTTTCATGATTTTAGGATTTGTGTTTAAACAAGATGTGGTCAGTTTAATTACTGGATTGGGAATTGGTGGAGTTGCCTTGGCATTAGCATCAAGAGCCACATTAGAAAACCTTTTTGCCTCATTTACTTTATTTACAGAGCAGCCTTTTATTGTGGGAGACGACATAGAAATTGGGACTATAACAGGAAAAGTAGAGAAAGTAGGCTTCAGAAGCACTCGAATAAGGCATGTCGATGGAAGCTTGGTGGTAGTACCCAACCAGATGTTGGTATCCGATATTTTAAACAACTTGTCAGAAAGAAAAGAAAGAAGACATCGTTTTTTTCTGAGGTTGGACATCACAAACCCTTTGGAGGTAGTGGAAAAAAGCATTTTGGAAATACAAGAAATTCTGGATAAATATCCAAAAACAAACCAAAAAGAAGGGCATGTTCGATTGGATTCCATTGGTGAATTTTCGATTGATGTATTGGTTGTTTTCTTTGCCAAAACCTCGGATTATTGGAAAAGCCAAGAAATTAGGCAAGAGATAAATTATAAAATATCAGAAAAATTAAAAGAAAACGGAGTAAAAATGGCAACTACACCCATTCTTTTTTCAGAAAAAAACAATAAAAGCCCTCAAAAATAAGCCTTAGAGAAAACAAATTAAAATTTTCTAAAAAAAAACAAAAACGTTTGCAAATATGATTGATTTATTGTTAAATTGCACTCAAATCAAACTAAGCACTTCCCTTTAGATTTTTCATCTTTCATGATGCTTTTACGAATAGACGGGTAGATTCCAACATTTTTTGTTTTTCAAATAGCTTTTTGCCCAATGAGAAAATCGTAAGAGGATTGAAGTGTCATTTCCTTAATCAATTTTAATATTAATTTGACAAATATCATAAGCTGTCACGCTAATGTAACGTATTGTTAATTCTTTCGTATGTACACACCAGAAGAACTGAACCTTAAACTTCTTTCAGAGTTAAGAAAAATTTGTATTGAACTCGGCGTCAAGGATGTAAGAACTGCCACAAAAACTGAGCTAATCGATAAAATATTAAGTAATCAATCTTCTTTTTCTCAGAAAAATTCTCAAAAAGAAGAACTCTTTAGCAACATTGTGCCTCCTGTAAGCAAGCAAGAATCCAAACCGTTATTCAAGGAGGAAAAAGCGGTCAAACTCAGAAAAAGAATCCCTAAGGATGAAGCTCCAGGTAGCGGAAATGAGACTACTGAACAATCCAACCCCTCACTCTCGCCCCAACAGATACAAGAACAGGAGATTCCGGAAATTCATACTGATAATACCTCCTCGGAAGAGTCAATCATGTCAATTCCTGAAGAGTCTTTAATCGATTTGGAAGTCAATACTGATTTTGATTTAGCAGAAATTGATGCAGAAATGGATGAGCTAGCCCGA
>CAYUFZ010000187.1:3634-5800 GCA_964444025.1 uncultured Emticicia sp. | reverse complement strand
TATCGGAGAAGTTATTGGATTCCTTTTTTAACGGACTTGTGGGTTGAACGAAAAAATAGGGTACAATTGCGAGAAGAACGTCTAAATTATGAGCAATTCGACAAAGTGCTTGTCAATTCTATTTATTCGGCAGAAAGTTGCTTGAAAGCATTCGGCTCGCCAGCGGAAGTCTGTTATCTTGGAATTGATACATCGATTTTCAATGTCGAGCAAATCTCTCAAGCTGATTATGTCTTAGGTTTAGGTAATTTTTACCTCAATAAAAATCCACGATTAGCCGTAGAAGCAATGGCTTTGGCACAAAAAAAGCCATTGAAACTCATCTGGGTATCCAATATGGTGGACGATGCTTATTTATCGGAAGTAAAACAGCTTGCCAAAGAATTATCGGTAGATTTGGAAATTAAGACCATGGTAAGTGACGAAGAATTGGTAAAGTTATTGACAAATGCTTTATGCTTACTTTATACCTCTAATGTTGAACCTTTTGGTTTTGCCCCACTTGAAGCCAATGCCTGCGGAACTCCTGTCATTGCTCTCCAAGAAGGGGGGGTCAAAGAGACAATTTTACACCAACAAAACGGTTTTTTGTCTGGACGACAACCAAAGCAACTGGCATATTTTATAGATTTACTCGCCCAAAATCCTGAATTAAGAGAAAAAATGGGTAATTTTGCCATAAACCACGTCAAACAAAACTGGGGATTGGATTCTTGCATCGACCATTTAGAAAATGCTTTGAATAGCCTTTTAAATAATCAATAAACATTTGAATTGACTGATAAAATTGACAACTCAAACAAGCATATTTACCATTTGTACCGTACAAGACCTTGCCCATGCGGTGGTTTTGGGAGAAAGTATTCAGAAACATGCCAAAAACATGGATTTTCGGATTCTGCTGGCAGACAATATCCAAAATATTCCCGATAATATTTCTATTCCTTTCGCTATTATCCCAATTGAAAGCTTTGCCGCTCCAGACTTTATTGAGATGAAACAAAAATATCATCCCCATGAATTTGTTCGCAATCTCAAACCCATGGCGGCTCTATACCTTTTGAAGCAATATAATATTGTTTTTTATACGGACGTTCAGACAGTATTTTATCAATCAATCGAAAGCTTAGAAACCATTGCTTCCAAAAAAAATATTTTGCTTTGTCCCCAACTGCTGAATGTTGGCATTCATCCAAATGAAAAAGAAAGTTTAAATACTGGAATTTTTCATGCAGGATTTTTTGGCTTAAAAAAATCGGCAGAAACCAACAAATTTTTACAATGGTGGAGGCAAAATTGTCTGCAAAAAGGATTTATCAACCTTTGCAAAGGACAGAACGCAGAGCAATTATGGCTTGAGCATGTACCCGCCATGTTTGAGGAAGTACAAATCCTGAAACATCCAGGTATAAATATTGGAAAATGGAATGAAAAAGAGCGAAACATTGAACAATTAAGAACTGATAATCAGCTTATTTCTCTCAATTATAGCCAAAGCAAATTTCCCAAAACATACTTGGCAGAACTGAAAAAATTTAGTCACAAACGACTAAAAACCATTCAGCCTGAGTATGGAATACCCATCAGAAAAATCAAAAAAACAGAAATAATTGCCCAAAAAATTAGAAAAATAAACAGCCTCGTTGATGTTGTTTTGGACAAAGCCGTGGCATTATTCATTGACAAATAATACTTTCAATGCTATAAATTTAGAAGATAAAATGCCAATTTATCCATTTTTTATTATTTTTGCATAAAATCTCCCTCTATTATGAATTACAAAGTTGAAAAAACAGAACATTACGCACTTATTCAACTAAATGAAGAGAAAATTGACCAAAGCATAACTCCTCAATTAGAAAAAGTGATTGTTGGGCTTTACAATGAAAAATTAATCAATATGATTATTGATTTTTCAAAAGTACAAGAAATTGAAAACAGTGGCCTTACTCTTTTAGAAAAAGCTACCAGAGTATGCCGAAAAGAACAAGGATTGTTGGTGATTTGTACCAAAAATGATGACATTCTTGACCAAATTGATGAAAGAAAAATACCTGAAATCATTCTTTTGCCAACTGTTGATGAGGGAATCGATGCCGTATTTATGAACGACTTGGAAAATGAGTTCAATGAAGGACAGGCTTGTGATGATGAAGATTTTGATTT
>CAYUFZ010000187.1:0-3624 GCA_964444025.1 uncultured Emticicia sp. | reverse complement strand
TATTGTCCTTCCGAAGAAAGTATTCGTCATAACCGGTTTTACAATGCATTTAAAAGATTTTGATTTGGGTGAAGAAAATGGATTCACCGAAGGGCATTTTTAAAATATTTTCTCAAAAGAGGATTTGTAAAAAAATATCTTTTTTTGCAACACAAATGACAAACTTTGAATTTCTTGTATTGGGTACAGGTTCAGCCACACCGGTTATTAACAGAAATCCCTCTTCCTTTTTATTATCCTACGAAAATGAATCATTTTTGATTGATTGTGGAGAAGGAACTCAATACCGTTTACTTGCCAACAAAGTAAAATCGTCAAGAATTCGTCATATTTTCATCTCTCACTTGCATGGAGACCACTATTTTGGCTTAATTGGGCTACTTTCAAGCTGGAATTTGAATCAAAGAAAAGAAGAATTAACCATCTTTGGCCCAAAAGGACTGTCGGAAATTCTGACAAGTCAGTTTAAGTATTCAGATACCAAACTTCATTTTAAAATTCATTTTTGCGAAACCAATCCAAACGAACATTATCAATTGTTCAGTACTCCATTGCTAGAAATCGAGACGATTCCACTACAACATAGGATTCCGTGTTGTGGATTTTTATTCAGAAGTAAACCCTCTAAAAGAAAAATAATTACCGAAAAAATTCCTGAAAACTTCCCCATCCCCTACCTCAAAAAGCTCAAAAATGGAGAAGATATTTTCGACGAATTAACGGGTACACAATACCTAAATAAAGACCTGACAAAGCCCGGAAGCGAAAGCAAGAGTTTTGCTTATTGCTCGGACACTGCATTTGACGAGGCAAAGGTAAACATCATCCAAAACGTCAATTGCCTTTACCACGAAGCAACCTTCACAGAATCTGAGTTGCTACGAGCCATTCACACCAATCATTCCACCGCCAAACAAGCCGCCACCATTGCCCGATTGGCTCATGCACAAATGCTTATTATCGGTCATTACTCCTCACGGTATAAAATACTCTACGAACATTTATCCGAAGCTAAAAACGAATTTTCAAACACTTATTTGGCAGAAGAAAACAAAACATATAGCTTTTAATAGCTCCCCCGATATTGCTTAAACCCACCCCTATCGACCAAAATTAAGTTTTAAAATATAACAAAATAAAGTTTGTTTTATATAAAAGCAATTTTATTAAAAATTTATACTATATATACTCTATTATTTTTATAGGATATATATATATTTGTAAAAAAAACTGATTAAAGATGCAAAGTTTTAGAACCGAACTTGAAAACCCTTTGGTAGAAAAAGATATAATCGACTTAGAAAAAAAAATAAGATTATTTAGAGAGGGAAAAATTCACGAAGAAAAATTCAGAAGCTTACGTTTGGCAAGAGGAGTTTATGGACAACGCCAACAAGGAGTTCAAATGGTGAGAATTAAGCTTCCTTATGGAAAGATGACGCTCAAACAATGGAGAAGAATCGCCGATATCTCTGATGAATATTCAAACGGAAACTTGCATCTTACCACCCGTCAAGACATTCAGATTCACTTTGTTAGTCTGGAAAAAACACCTGAACTTTGGGCAAAACTCGAACAAGACAGCATCACCCTGAGAGAAGCTTGCGGAAATACTGTCCGAAATATCACAGCCTCTCCAACAGCCGGCATAGATACCGAAGAGCCTTTTGATGTCACTCCTTATGTACATGCTACTTTTGAATATTTTCTCCGAAATCCAGTTTGTCAGGAAATGGGTAGAAAATTCAAAATGTCTTTCTCAAATAATGACCAAGATACAGCCTTGAGCTATATGCACGATTTGGGATTTATTGCCAAAATAAAAGAAGATAAAAAAGGCTTCAAAGTAATGTTGGGGGGAGGTCTTGGAGCTCAACCACAATTGGCCTACCCTGTCTATGAGTTTTTGGAAGAAGAATCTCTTATCCCTTTCATCGAAGCAGTATTGAGGGTTTTTGACCGACACGGTGAAAGAAACTCCCGCCATAAAGCCAGATTGAAATTTTTAATCGCAAAAATAGGCATTGACACTTTCATGCAATTGGTAAACGAAGAAAGAACGGCGGTCAAAAACAAAACTTTTATAATTGAAGCAAAAGAAGAATCGGTAGCCATCGACCAGATACATACAAGTCCATATCAATCGGAATCTGTCAATAGCGAAGCCTATCAAATTTGGCATAAAACGAATGTAATTGCCCAAAAACAAGCCGGATTCTTTGCCGTTTATGTGCGTATTCCGCTCGGAAACATAGCTAGTCATATCTCCAGAAGTTTGATTGAAAAATTGGAGGGATTCATTGCAGACGACATTCGGGTAACGATAAATCAAGGTTTATTACTAAAATATGTCAAAGCCGAAAATCTTAATTATATATATGATATTCTCAATGCCCATCAGTTAGCCGAACCAGGGGCAAATAGTATCGTCAATATTACAGCTTGCCCAGGTACGGACACTTGTAACTTAGCCATTTCGGATAGCACCAGCTATACCTTGGCATTGGAAAAAGTGCTGAAAGAGGAATTTCCTGATTTGGTTGAAGAAAACAATATCCTCATCAAAATATCAGGCTGTATGAATGCTTGTGGCCAACATAGTATGGCAAATATAGGTTTTCATGGAAGCTCTTTGAAAACTGCCGGGAAAGTGCTTCCTGCGGTTCAGGTATTAATCGGTGGTGGAACAGTCGGCAATGGTGAGGGAAGAATTGCTGACAAAGTAATCAAAGTACCGACCAAAAGAGGACCATCGGTATTGAGATATTTATTGAATGATTTCGATTCTAATGCCGTAGATGGCGAATATTTCAATGATTATTATGTTCGACAAGGGGAAAAATATTTCTATAATTTACTCAAACCACTTGCCGACCTTCAGACTTTGACGGACACGGATTTTATCGATTGGGGAAAAGACGAACTATTCCAAACGGAAATTGGTGTTGGCGAATGTGCCAGCGTGATTATTGATTTGGTTGCAACTTTGTTCTATGAATCCCAAGAGAAAAACGAGTGGGCTCTGGAAGCCATCGCAGAATCAAGGTGGGCAGATGCAATTTATTATGCCTATCAATCTCAGGTGAATACAGCCAAGGCTTTGCTATTGGATAAGGGTAAAAATTATAGCACGCAAAGCGGGATAATCAACGAGTTTGACTCTCATTTCGAAGAAGAATTCCAAGGAAAAATCAAAGAACAAATTTTGGAAATCAACAAAAATGAGCCAAGTGAAGCATTTGCTACATCATACCTCGAGAAGGCGAATCAGTTTTTGGCGTTATCCATTCAAATCAGAGAAAAACAAAACCTATCAATTGCTCAATAAATCATGAAAAGAATAGCGTTGGCACTTAGCGAAAGAGTACAAATAAAATTTATTGCCTATTTGATGGTATTTATGAAAATATCCTTGTTAGGTATTTTATTTTACAGAATTTCATCCGGAATTGGAAGTTTTAATTTGGTCATTGACAATCAATTATTTTATTATATTGGGGCTGGTTTTTTGGCTCAATTAGTTGATGGTGCCTTAGGAATGGCTTATGGTGCATCTTGTACTTCTATGTTGTTGGGCTTGGGTGTACCGCCCGCATACGCCACTGCGAGCGTGCATACAGCCGA
>CAYUFZ010000186.1:0-5815 GCA_964444025.1 uncultured Emticicia sp. | reverse complement strand
ATACGAAAATACAGCATCTTCTAAGGTAGCAAATCCATGGGCAAAACCTTCTGGTACATACACCATATTCTGACGAATACTATCTAAAACAAAACTTTCGTATTGCCCAAAAGTAGGCGAATCTGGACGTAAATCTACGGCAATGTCAATTACTTTTCCGCTAATGACTCGGACTAATTTCCCTTGGGCGTATGGCTCATTTTGGAAATGCAAACCTCTCAAAACTCCTGCTGTTGAAAACGATTGATTGTCCTGAACAAAGTCGAAGGGTATGCCGTTGGCTGCAAAAAGTTCTTTTTTGTACGATTCGAAAAAATATCCTCTTGAGTCATTGAAAATTTTGGGAAATATTTCTACCAAACCTTCGATGCGGGTCTTTCTAAACTCCATTTTTTATGTTTAATTTATATCTCTGCATTTTTTTGAACTGCAAAAGTACGAAGGCAAAATAATTAATTCACAAAGATTTTAATTAAATGATTAAATTTATAGAAATTTGCCTCAAAAAAGAAAATTATTATGACTAAACAAGAGCTTTTTGAGCAAATTTTAAAGAAAAAATCTTATTTATGTGTTGGTTTAGACACAGATATTAAAAAAATTCCCTCACATTTGCTGAAAGAAAAAGACCCAATTTTTGAGTTCAACCGACAAATCATTGAGGCTACGGCAGATATTGCCGTGGCGTACAAGCCCAATATTGCGTTCTATGAGGCATTAGGAGCAAGAGGTTGGGAAAGCCTTCAACGCACGATGGAGTATATTCCTAAAAATTGTTTCACGATTGCAGATGCGAAAAGAGGGGATATCGGCAATACGTCGGGGCTTTATGCACGTGCTTTTTTTGATAAAAATACTTCGGGTTTCGATTTTGACTCTGTCACTGTTGCTCCATACATGGGGGCGGATTCTGTTATACCTTTTCTTGAATTTGAAGGAAAGTGGGTGATTTTACTTGCCCTGACCTCCAATGCGGGTAGTGATGATTTTCAACAACTTAAAATAGGAGAGCAATTTCTCTACGAAAAAGTCTTGGAACGTTCACAAGAATGGGCGGATAGTGAGCGAATGATGTATGTGGTTGGGGCAACAAAGGCAGATAAGCTTCAGGAAATTAGAAAAATTATTCCCGAAAGTTTCTTGTTAGTTCCGGGGGTAGGGGCTCAAGGTGGAAGTCTGGAGGAGGTTTCGAAGTATGGAATGAATAAACAATGTGGCTTGTTGGTCAATTCATCAAGGGCAATTATTTATGCTTCATCCGACGTGAATTTTGCTGAAATAGCAGGGAAGGAAGCAAAAAAAGTTCAATCTGAAATGGAAATATATTTGGAAAAATATCTTTCGTAATTTATATTTGAATAAACTTCTCTTAGAAAGTTCCAAAACCCATCGGCTTGATTTTCAAAGTCGATGGGTAATAAATATTCTTTTTTGCTGTACTAAAAAATAAAAACCATGACTGAAAGCTTTTTGCATTATTTATGGCAATTTCAACAATTTGACAAAAATAATCTGCAAACGGTAAACCAAGAAGTCGTCCGAATTCTTAAAACAGGAAGGCTCAATACCGATGCAGGTCCGGATTTTCTTCATGCTCGTCTCATCATCGACTCCATTGAGTGGGTTGGAAATGTCGAAATTCATATCAACGCTTCTGATTGGTATGCTCATGCCCATGATTTTGACGGGGCTTATAACAATGTGGTTTTGCATGTGGTTTGGGAAAATGACGTGATGATTTGTCGAAAAGATGGTACCCCGATTCCAACACTTGCCCTAAAAGAAATTACCAATGCTGTTATTGAAAATAAATATTATCAAATTATTGGCTATCAAGGCTTTATTCCTTGTGAAAAACATATTTCTGAAGTCTCTACCTTGTCGAAATTATCGATGTTGGATAAGGTTTTGGTGAAAAGATTGGAAGATAAAGCGGCTTTTGTGAGAGAATTGTTTGAAAAAAATAAGGGAGATTGGGAAGAAACGGCTTATCAGCTTTTGGCAAAAAACTTCGGATTTAAGCTAAATTCGGAGGTGTTTTTGAGGCTTGCCCAAAATCTTCCTCTGAAATATCTTGCCAAACATCGAAATGATGTGCTACCTATTGAAGCCATGCTCTTTGGGCAATCTGGATTGATGGAGGAAGTAGATGATTACTCAAGAAGTTTATCGAAAGAATATCATTTTTATGCCATAAAATATGGCTTGAAAGAGCAGCAATTGTCTGATTTTGAATGGAAATTTCTCCGCACTCGACCAACCAATTTTCCTACCATTCGTATCAGCCAATTGGCGGTATTGATTAGCCGACAACAAAGCTTATTTTCGATGTGTACCCAAACAAGCACGCTGGAAGATTTAAGAAAAATGTTTGGAATTGAGAATTCAAAATATTGGCAAACGCATTATCATTTTAATAAAGAAACGACAAGAAAAATGGCAGTGCTAGGAAAAGATTCCATCGACAATTTGATTATCAATTCTGTTATTCCTTTACTGGTTTTTTATTCGCAATACATTGATAGTGAATCTTATATGGAGCGTGCATTGTTGTTTTTAGAGCAAATGTCAGCCGAAAGAAATCATCTGACACAAGCTTGGGAAACCTTGGGTTTTGAAGTGAAAAATGCCCATGATTCCCAAAGTTTGATAGAACTTTACAGAAATTATTGTAGTGAAAAAAAATGCCTTTCTTGTCAGATTGGTTTTGAAATCTTGAAGAGTCAAGCCTGAATAAATTCGGGCTTGACTCCTGATTTTTAGGTACGATTAATCATACTGATACCCGATACCATAAAGATAAGCCCCAAAAATGCCGGAGCGATTTTTCTAGCCCCTTTCACCGCAAAACCTAATACGGTATCATCGGTGGACATGAAAGCAACGCAGGCAAATAATAGCAATAATACACCTATTCCGGCAAGTACACCACCTAAAGTTCTCTTGAATTTTGTTCCGTCATTCATAACGTCTCTTGATTTGGGTTTATGTTTAGATTAGTCAATTCAATTGTTTTTTTGATTTCTTCTATCGAAATAATTGGCTTTAAACCAAGTTTTTCGCCTTCTTGAAGAATAAACGCATGGCTTGCTTCAAATTTATTCGGGATAGTTCCTTCCAAAATAGCCTCTCGCAAAGCAATTTTAATATTCCCGACTTCTTTCGATGGCGGAAGCCCGAAGAGCTGCATGATGATTTCTCCGGTGATGATTGGTTGAAAATTACGAATTTTATCTCTTTCTTCCAATTCGATGAGCATCCGTTCTACTTTATCGAAATTTGCCAAATATTTTCTGACACGATTGGGGTCTTTCGACGTGATATCTGCACGGCATAAAATCATCAAGTATTCCAAATCTTCTCCTGCTTCAAACAACAATCTCCTCAGGGCTGAGTCGGTGATGCTTTCTTTTGCTAATGCTATTGGGCGAAGGTGCAGACGAACCAATTTTTTTACCATTCTCATTTTTGAATCGAGGGGTAATTTTAATTTTCTGAAAATGCCCTGTGTCATTTTTCCTCCTAATTCTTCGTGACCATGGAATGTCCATCCGATTTTTGGATGAAAACGCTTGGTAGCGGGTTTGGCAATGTCGTGCAAAATAGCTGCCCAACGAAGCCAAAGATCGTTTGATTTTTCTGCTACATTATCTAGTACCTGCAAGGTATGATAAAAATTATCCTTATGCCCTTTTCCATCTTGTGTTTCTACACCTTGAAGAGCCACAAACTCTGGAAAAATAATTTTCAGCAATCCCGAATAAAACAAAAGCTTGAAGCCATAGGAAGGTTTGTCGGAAAGCACAATTTTGTTGAGCTCATCCGTGATTCTTTCTTGCGAAACAATTGAGATTCTATCTTTCATCGAAACAATGGCATCAAAAGTATTCCCTTCGATATCAAAACCCAACTGAGCCGCAAAACGAATGGCACGCATCATGCGGAGGGGGTCATCAGAGAAGGTTATCTCTGGATTCAATGGAGTACGAATTATTTTCTTTTGAATGTCCGAAATACCATCGAATGGGTCGATAAGCATACCAAAATTCGATTGATTGAGCGAGATTCCCAAAGCATTGATAGTGAAATCACGTCGGTTTTGGTCGTCTTCCAAAGAGCCATCTTCGACAATTGGTTTGCGAGAATCAAAGCGATAAGATTCTTTTCTTGCCCCCACAAACTCCACCTCCCAATCGTCCGTTTTGATTTGAGCTGTGCCAAAATTTTTAAAAAAATTGACATGAATATGCTTAATCCCGAGTTTTATTTCAAGCGATTGAGCAACCCTTTCTGCCAATTCGATGCCACTTCCAATACAAACGATATCGATATCTTTTTTGCTTCTGCCTAAAAAAATATCCCGAACAAACCCACCGATAACATAGGCATCAACCCCGATGGCATCAGCCGCTTCTCCGATGGTAGCGAATATAGGATTTTTATTTAATTCTTCTGTATAGTTCAAATTGCTTTCTAATCTAATGTTTGGTGCAAAGATACAAAGATAATGATACTCAGACAAAGATTGTTCGGCATAAGCCCAAGCTACACTTGTTGGCATACAGCTTGGGTGGGGTGAAGTGATTGCAAATTTGAAGAATATTCCCCTGAATGGTTCAATCAAATGCTTCTTAGAGTATGTTTAAAAGAAGTTGGAATTTGTACTTTTTGTGGATTTTTTTTAAAAAAGTTGAGGTTGTGCAATAGTTATCGGTGTTGGGTGCAGTTTTATTTGATTTCAATTTTAATACCATCAAATTTGTCTATGAGCTGTTGAATGTTAATTGTCGGTATGTCTAATTGCGAACAAATAGCAGGGATTTTTTTAAACACTTTATAGTCGTTACTTGCTTCTGTTTCTTCTGTAACAAGGTAAATTTCTTCTGTTGGATTTTCGCTTTTCAAATGAAGACTTGTCAAGATTATTTTCATATCTGCAGAGTTCATAAAGTCGGTCTTCAAAGAATCATATTGAGTGTCGTTCAGCCTTTTTCTTTGGATTGTAACAACAAAATTATTGTCCACCATTCTGTAAAATTTGGCAGGTGCAGGTGGAAGAATAAACTCTGTATTGAGTGGTAGTTTGTTTGTTTTATTAAAAGCTTTATCGGTAAGAAATGAAAGGGTTTTTAAAACAATTCCTTTGGAAGTATAACCACATTCTTCAATCACCTTGTCTATCACCAAAATTTCGCCATTGGCAATTTTAGTTTTAAAAATTTCAAACAATATTTTCTGTTTGTCAAATGGTAAATAGTAACGAACCAACGACAATAGCGAGCTGGTATCAATTACTACTTTCATACAAGAAACTGTCTATTTTTTCGGGTTTAATATTCAGTTTTTTACAAACTTCATATTCATTGATTACTCCTTCATAAAAGGCTGTCTGAATAGTAGAAACCAATAAAGGTGATTTTATTGGAATTGGCGTTGAGCCGCCTATGTTTATTCCATTTTGTTTGTCTAATTCTCGTTGCTTTTTTAGTTTTTCATTATTAATTCTAAATTCTTCTTCAAATTCATGTCTTACTTTTTTATAATTGGCTGGACTAATTTTATTGAGTAATAGTAATTTAGTAAAAATTGCTATTCTGCTCAAATGTGTTTTTTCTGAAATACTTTGAACCAAGTCAATATTATAGTCATTTTGAGCATTTGAATTGTCAATTGCTTCGATGACCTTTTCAAATGTCCCACTCAAAAAATAGTAGGCGAAATCATTACACCAAATTTCAATTTTTGATAAGTTTTGGTTGCCTAAATCGTCATATTCAATTTTGTCAATTTCTTCTTCTTCAAAATTTTCTTTGTT
>CAYUFZ010000185.1:4348-5827 GCA_964444025.1 uncultured Emticicia sp. | reverse complement strand
TAGAGCAACTGACTTGTAATCAGTAGGTCGCTGGTTTGATCCCGGCTGGGGGCTCCAAAAAGCATCAAGAAATTGATGCTTTTTTTATTTGTAATGGTATTGTTATTTGTATTTTTTATTAGATTGCATTTTATTCAATCAATACTTAAATACATGCCTGCTCTTACCCTCACTCAAACAATTAAAATACTTCTTCTATTTATTTTAATAGGGACGATTGTTATACTTGGCAAACCCTTTTTAATTCCATTCATTATTGCATTGGTTTTGGCAACTTTATTGCTGCCTTTAGCAGTTTATTTTGAGAAAAAAGGATTCAATAGAATCATGTCAAGCCTTTGTTCTGTTCTTATCTTTATTTTGTTTGGTGCTGGAATTCTTTTTTTTATTTCCCTAAAATTAACTTCTTTTCTGACAGACTTAACAGTCATCAAAGACCATTTCAATAGCAACCTAAAGATAAGCCAAGAGTTTATTGTCCAACATTTTGGAATTACTATTGACAACCAAAAAAAAATGCTTTTTTCAGGTTTACCCGATTTGAAGTTTTTGGTTCAAAACATTATCAGCTCGCTCAGCTCCATTATTGGCCAAGTAATTCTTATCATGGGGCATACATTTTTCATCATTTATTCAAGAAAAAGATTAAAAACATTTTTACTCAAAACACTCAAAAAAGAAAGCAATAGCCATACAGAATCTATCCTCAACAATGCCGTCCACATTAGCCAGCAATATTTACTAGGTTTATTCAAAATGATTATTTGTCTTTGGCTGATGTATGGCATAGGATTTTCGATTTTAGGCATCCCAAATGCTTTTTTCTTTGCAATTCTATGCGGTTTATTAGAAGTTATCCCCTATATTGGCAATATTACAGGCACAAGCTTGACAGTCATAGCCGCAGCCCTCAGTGGTGTTAGCATGGGTACTTTGGGGGGCATTGTTGTTGTTTATGGCATAATTCAATTCATACAAGGGTGGTTTTTAGAGCCAATCATTGTGGGGTCACAAGTAAAAATCAATTCATACGCCACTATTATCGCCTTGTTGCTTGGAGAAATTATTTGGGGTATCTCGGGATTAGTCCTCGCCATTCCGCTGACAGCTATTTTGAAAATAATTTGCGACAATGTAGATTCTCTAAAACCAATCGGATATTTGCTTGGGGAAGATGAATAAAAAAATGAGTAGCGAATCTCCCAAAGAAAATATGCTACTCACTTAATATACTGAAACGTTTTATGGCTATAAATTTGTATGACAAAATTAAAATATATCAAACGTACCATCATCATTTCTGAATGGCTTAATCTACTAAATGACATATAAAATCGATAAGTGGTACAATCATTCATTGATGCTAGAGGTTTTTTATGTAGTAAAAATAAGTAAAATTCCATTCATCGATTATTGGATACCATTCACAGAATTTGTAAAATAAATTATGTTACTTCTGTATCCTATTCACGTATTTAT
>CAYUFZ010000185.1:1877-4338 GCA_964444025.1 uncultured Emticicia sp. | reverse complement strand
GTAAATTTGCTAAAAAACCGTACTGTTCGGACTTAACCCTAAAATATGATGAATTCGCTATCAGGCTCAATAATGAAAGTATTATGGAAATTGTTATTCAAAAAAAAGAACAGCAAGAAATTTGAAAATCAATGTAAAATCCTTGAAAATGAAGCAAGGAATATTTTTTTTATTGCTAATAAACAAGGACAAGTAAAATTTGTAGAAAGAGATTCGGACAAAGTACTTGGGTATCGGATTAATAAAAAGCTTGAATTTATTTTTTTTGAAATATATGGCCATTATATCAAAAGTTTATTTTTAAAACCAGCCGAAATACTTGAGCAAAACCCTCCCTATATAGAATTTCCCATGAGAAATCATGCCGGAAAATATATTTGGATACGTCTAACATTTGTATTGAAAAGATTAGAAAATGAGCCATTTGTGGTCGTTACTGCCGAAAATGCTTCCAAACAACGAGAGCTTTTTGAAGAGTTTGAAGAAAAGAAAATTTGGTCCACGAGTATCATCGATAATTTGAATATCGGCTTGATGATGGAAAATGAGCAACGAGAAATCATGCTTGTGAATAAATTCATTTTTGAATTATTTCCATTTATCGACAATCATACACACATAATCGGGCAAAGCAGTATTCTCTTTCATGAAAAGCTTGCCCAACATGCCCTTGAAAAATCGAACTTTATCAATCAAATTGAATCCATTATCAGGAAAAATATTGAAGTAGGCGAAGATGTAGTTATTCTCAAAAATGATAAAATTTATGCCCGAAGCTATATCCCATTGCAATCCAAAAATGGCAAACACCACCATGTTTGGCTCTATAAAGATATTTCGGAAAGCTACCATATTCAGGATTTGGTCAGAAGAAGTGAAGAAAAACACAGAGGAATTCTTGAAAATATGCAACTGGGTGTTGTCGAAATCACTTCCAATGGAATAATCGTCAAACCATCCAACTATTTTTGCTCCATGGCAGGATATAAAGCCAAGCAATTGATTGGTATAAAGATTACAGATATTTTATTGTTTTCGGAAGAACAAAAAAGGCTTTTCTTTGCCAATCAAGAAAACAATCTGAGCCGAACCGAGGCATTGAACACACAAGCAGAAGTAAAACTAAAAAGAGGCAACGGAACATTTATGTGGGTATTGGTGACCACGTCAGTCATTTTAGATACCAATAACCATCCAAGCGGCATCGTCTTTTTCTTTTATGACATGACTACCCGAAAAGAACTAGAATTAGCATTAAACCAAGCCAATGAAGCCGCTTTGAAAGCAGAGGAAAGTGAAAGATTATTCACTGCCAGCATGACACACGAACTCAAAACACCCATCAATGCCATCGTCGGCATGAGTGACTTGCTCAAGCTTACAAGCCTTGACGATGAACAAAAAGAATATGTACAAATATTAGAAACCTCTACAAAATACCTTCAAAAACTAGTAAGTGACGTATTGGATTTGTCCAAAATCGAATCAGGAAATATCGAAATAAAAAAAGAGGCATTTGTCCTTAGAGATTTATTAATCGATATCGTTCGTACCTTTGACTACAACCTTACCAAAAGCGATGTTGAACTGAAATTGCATTTTGATTTTAAATCAAATTTAGTTGTTTACGGCGATAAAATGATTTTACAGCAAATTATTAGCAATTTATTATCCAATGCAGAAAAATTTACCCAAAAAGGAAGTATTAGCCTAAACGTATCCTTGATAGAAGACCTTCAAGAACAAGTAAAAATCATGTTCATTGTCGAAGATACCGGCATAGGTATTGATAACGAAATGCTTGGGGTAATATTTGAGAAATTCAAGCAATTACCAGCTATCAATGTACACAAATCGCAAGGGACAGGTTTAGGGCTAACGATTGTCAAACAATTGCTCGAACTTTTGAACAGCAAAATTGAAGTCCAAAGCGAAAAAGGCAAAGGCTCTGTTTTTTCGTTCAACTTGAATTTTGATAAAGTTGCCAAATTAGAAAAAATCAAGCTTGCCACCGTAAACAACAAAATAAAAGACGGATTCAGCGATTTATCAATATTGGTAGTTGAAGACAATGAGCTCAATCAACAATACGTAGCTAAAGTGCTAAACAAATGGGATATTCGGCATAAAATGGTCATTTCTGGAGAAGATGCCTTGACATATTTTGAACAAGAAAAGTTTGACATCATATTAATGGACATACAATTGCCCGGTATGAGTGGATTAGACACCGCCTTTGAATTGAGAAAAAAATACACCACAGAAATATTTGAAATCATTGCAATGACAGCCGTTGTCACTTCGGATATTGAAAGAGATATTCTCAAATTCGGCATGAATGATATCATTAGAAAGCCTTTTTCCATTGCCGAACTCCAAGATAAACTTCTATTTTATTCCTCCGAACTCAATACAAAAAAATCAGAACAAAGTATTTTTTTAGCCGAATTAGACAAAAACT
>CAYUFZ010000185.1:0-1867 GCA_964444025.1 uncultured Emticicia sp. | reverse complement strand
TGTTTGGTGTTCGTTCCATGTCTAGTTTGATTTTTTGGATTTTATGGCGATGATAAATCATACGCCTTGGAAGTATTCAACAAATTCAAAACAGACTATTGGTCAATTTTCAAAAAATACGCATTGAATAATGAAGAACAATTATCAATAGAAGAACTAAAAAGAAAATTACATGGCATGAAGCCCAGCTTCAAGATGGTCGGCTTATCGAAATTTGAGCAAAAAATTGGAGAATACATCCAAGACAAAAACACAAACACCTCGTTTTTAGGGCTATTTTCTAAGGAAGAAATCGAAAAATCAGAAGAAATTCTTGACAAGCAACTCAAAAGACTAAGAAAATAAAAGAAAAAAAGGACGCAATTGCATCCTTTTTTTACTAAATATAAATTTGCTGTGACTAAATCTATTTAATATTTATATATAAGAATTTTATATTTCTATAAACGTATATTTAGATATTCATAAACTTAATTCAAAAGTAAAATAAAAAATATAGAAGACACCAAACCTTCCTCAATATTTTCTATGAAGTGCTATGTTTTTTCGATGAACGGTCGTCCAATCGAACATAGCAAGAATCTCTACAAAACATACCATTTATCCTTAAATCTCTCTTGGTTCTGATTTTCATTCAGGCAATACTACCGAACAATAATTTATTGGTACAATTCAACGATAATACTTGTCTATTCATAGAATTAAATTTTGTAATTAATTTAATTTAATTTAATTTGTGACTAAACTGTTAATTTAGATAGCCAAAATGATAAACTATAAAGGAATACCTCAAAAAACATTAAATGATTTTTTGCACAATCTCTTATGTACCAATCTTCTTAAAATCTTGTATCGTAAATTAATTAATCACTAAACAAACATGCTTCGAAAAAAATGTAAAACTAAAAACACATCGTTCAAATCAAAAAATAAAAGTTCATTAAACACAAAATATATGAGAAAACTCTATTTTTTAATATTACTTATTCTGGCAATAAGTAATTCCTTTGCACAGACCTATGTGCAAGTAGAATTTCCTTCAGCATTTATAGGGGATAACTCTGGCTCAGGATCTTCGCCACAAGCAACAAATGTAGTAGAAGCATTCACGACATTGGGGCTTAAAAACATCTATTTTCGACAGCAGTCAACTTCAGGGCAGTTTGTTGCTGGAACTCAAGGAAATGATGTTCCTGGAGAATTGATTGTAAAAGATTATGCTAATAATGTAGTAAGTGTAACTGGTTTTATAAATTGGAGAAAAACAGTTACCGGAAATATTAAGTGGGTCATGTTTATCCCAGATGAAAATACCGTAACGACTCTTCATATTACAGGTTCTAGCACAAAAATTCTCTATGGATTAAATCATGCAAATGAATCAGTAGTGGCTTTTGGGTTACAATCTGGTTTAGCAGTATCATCAACTATGGCAGGAGATGCCGCAACAGCGGGCATTTTAACAGCCCTAAACAATTTTTTAAATAGTTCAACCCCTTCAACGGTTAGTTCGCCACAAGCATCTCCTAGTACAATATGTAACGGAAGCAGTACAACATTGTCAGGTTCATGTACCACAGGAACTTTGAATTGGTATGCAACATCAGGTTTAACTACTTCGTTAGGAACAGGCTCACTAAGTGTCTCACCATCAAGTACCACTACCTATTATGCCGCTTGTGTGGCGGGAAGTAATAAAAGTGCTGGAACAGACGTAACTGTTACTGTTACTAGTATTAGTTCAAACATTTCTGCTCAAACAAATATTGCGTGTTTTGGAGCTTCTACTGGAGCCGCTACCATTAGTACTTCTGGAGGTACAGCTCCTTACTCATACTCGTGGAGTCCATCGGGAGGTACAGCCGCA
>CAYUFZ010000184.1:5476-5843 GCA_964444025.1 uncultured Emticicia sp. | reverse complement strand
AAGAAAACCATTGTATTGCAAGATACCAGTATGGAAGACTGATAGTATGGGAGTAAAAGTATTACTCCCGTTTTTCAATATTCCAAATCTATATAAGGACTTCGAATGTTTTTGAGATTTACCTTCACCAATTGTGAATAGATGGCGGTTGTTTGTGAATATTTATGCCCTAAAATCTCCTGTAAAAGATGCAAATCCAATCCTCGTTCTAGGCAATGTACCGCAAAGCTATGTCTGAGTGAGCCGACAGTTGCTTGTTTTGAAATATTCGCTTTGGCGATAATTTTGCTAAAAAATAATTGAACAGAACGAGGACTATAATATTCGCCAGATTCGCCTTCAAAAAGTAAATCAGACGGCTTATGTG
>CAYUFZ010000184.1:0-5464 GCA_964444025.1 uncultured Emticicia sp. | reverse complement strand
ATTAGTCCGTCTGGAAGACCGAGCTGAATGGATTTGCTAGAACCATTTCGTTGCAATAATAACATTCGTTGACTAAAATCTATGTCGCTCAGCTTGAGGTGAAGTACTTCATTCAATTTCAAGCCAAACGCATAAATACAAGCTAAAATTGCTTTATGTTTGATATTATCAGTGATTGATAATAAATTTTTGATTTCATCTTGAGTCAAGATGATTGGTAAGTTTTCAGACTTGGCAGAACCGTTTGCTTTGATAGTCAAATCACGATTAAAAATAATTTTAAAAAAAAGTTTTAAGGCTTTACCCGCCTGAATGGCATTGTCAACGCCATTTTTTTTGCCACTGAGCGAGAGCAAATACTCTGCAATGAGCTCGTCGGTAATTTTACTTTGTGGCAAATCCCAATATTGATTATAAAATACAAAAATGGCATTTCTGTAAGCTGTTATCGTTTGGGTATTATACTTTCCTTTTTTTAGTTGTTCGGTAAATTTTTCAATGAGATGGGTCACAGTAATTGGATACTTTTAGTAAATCTTACAAACAAATTTTTTACCAATCTACAACATAGGCATGGTTTTTCCGAAAAAACACCTCAATTATGACCAAATTGATAAGAAAATTATTGTAAAAAAACCAAATTGATAATAATAAACATGACGAACAGATTCATTGGTACGTAAGCTCTCCATTGATTCATCAAACTTAAAATAAATGCCAAACAATGTTATGGGATTTTGAGAAAATATCCGAATTTAGCGAAAAAATTACCAGATGACCGACAAACAAATTCAAATTATTGCCCAAGCTGTAGGGGCGGCTGAAAAATACGTAAGAAATACCATCACTCTTTTGGAGGAAGGAGCGACAGTGCCATTCATTTCTCGTTATAGAAAAGAAATGACTGGAAGCATGGATGAAGTAGGGGTAGCCGGAGTAAAAGAACTCTACAATAAATTTGTAGAAGCAGACAAGCGAAGAGAGGCAATTATCAAATCGATAGAGGAACAAGAGAAAATGACTCCCGAATTGTTGAAAAAACTTCAAGAAGCTCTATATATCAACGAATTGGAGGATTTGTATTTGCCCTACAAACCCAAACGAAAGACCAAAGCGTCTGTTGCCATTGAAAAAGGTTTGGAGCCTTTGGCGAAGATTGTCTTCTCTCAAAAGGAAAATAACCTTGAAAAAATCGCCGAAAAATATCTCAACGATAAAGTTGCCAACATTGAAGAAGCTCTTCAGGGAGCAAGAGACATCATTGCTGAATGGATAAATGAAGACATTCAAGCCCGAAATTCTGTTAGGAAAATCTTTGAAAGAGAGGCAATAATCACGGCAAAAGTTAAAAAAGGTAAAAAAGAAGAAGGAGCGAAGTTTCAAGATTATTTTGATTTTTCGGAGCCACTCTCTAAAATCCCATCTCATCGTCTTTTAGCCCTTAGAAGGGGGGAAGAAGAAGGTATTTTGAACATCGACATTTCGATTGAAACCGAAAGAGGTACCGATGCTTTGGATAGAATTTATCTGAAAGGTTTGCCCGATGCCAAAGAACAGGTAGCCATGGCAATTGACGATTCTTATGCCAGATTGCTAAAACCCAGCATTGAAACGGAGTTTTCAAATTTGTCGAAATTAAAAGCAGATACTGAGGCAATCAAGATATTTTCTACCAATCTCCGACAGCTTCTTCTATCATCTCCTCTGGGTCGCAAGCGAGTTTTAGGAATTGACCCTGGGTTTCGTACCGGCTGCAAAACAGTTTGTCTGAACGAACAAGGAGATTTGATTTACGATACGGTCATTTATCCTACCACCAAAAGTCAGGAAGCAGAGGCAATTGTCAAAAAAATAATCTTAGATTATAAAATCGAGGCAATTGCAATCGGAAATGGTACCGCCAGCCGAGAAACCGAGGCTTTTGTGAAAAATGCCTTAAAAACAGATAAATTGGGTGTGCAGGGAATTTATGTGGTATCGGAGCAAGGAGCATCTATTTATTCTGCTTCAACCATCGCCCGAGAGGAGTTTCCCGACAAAGATGTGACTGTTCGGGGGGCTGTCTCAATTGGAAGAAGATTGATGGACCCCTTGGCTGAATTGGTAAAAATTGACCCAAAATCTATTGGTGTGGGGCAGTACCAGCATGATGTGGAGCAAAAAATGCTCAAAGAAAGCTTGGATGCCGTTGTAGAAAGTTGTGTAAATTTGGTGGGAGTAGAGCTGAATACTGCCAGCAAACATTTATTGAGTTATGTATCTGGATTGGGCCCTTCTTTGGCACAAAACATTGTAGATTATCGAAGTAAAAATGGCCCCTTTCAATCGAGAGAAGAGCTGAAAAAAGTTCCTAGATTAGGAGCAAAAGCCTTTGAACAATGTGCGGGTTTTTTAAGAATTCGAGATGGCAAAAACCCATTGGATAATTCGGCGGTACACCCCGAAACTTATCCTATTGTAGAGAAAATGGCAAAAGATTTGGGGATACAAGTGAATGAATTGATTCATAATCCGCAACTTAAATCAAAAGTTGATTTGAAGAAATATGTCAGTACAACCATTGGCTTGCCGACCCTGAACGATGTTTTGAACGAATTGCAAAAACCCGGCAGAGACCCCCGAGAGGTACTCGAAACCTTCGAATTTGCAGCAGATGTTCATGAAATTGCGGATTTGAAAGAAGGAATGATTCTTCCGGGAATTGTGACAAATATCACAGCTTTTGGCTGTTTTGTAGATATTGGTGTGCATCAGGATGGGCTTGTGCATGTATCACAATTATCGAATAAATTTGTGAAAGACCCTAATGAAGTAGTGAAAGTACATCAAAAAGTACAAGTAAAAGTAGTAGAAATAGATATTTCCCGAAAAAGAATTGCATTATCGATGAAATTCTAAAGCACAATGGGTCTGTCTGATATTTTAGGCAGACTCGTTTTTTACTAAGTAATTGTAATTTTTCGCAAGCAAGTCTTCGGTGCGAGAAAGCAAATAAATAATGCCAAATTCATTTATCTCAGTGATTAATATTCTTTTATTGAAATAATTCGACCAAAATTGATAATTTTGTATGTTTTTTTTAAAAAAATATCCAGCTATTATCATTCAAACGAACAAGCGTTTGATGTATTTATTGAAATTATGTCCTTTCTACAAGAATTACACAAAAGACGAACTTTTGCGATTATTGCCCACCCAGATGCGGGAAAAACTACTTTGACTGAAAAGCTGTTGTTATTCGGTGGGGCTATCCAAACAGCAGGTGCTGTTAAATCAAATAAAATTAAAAAATCTACTACCTCCGATTTTATGGAAATCGAGAAGCAACGTGGAATTTCGGTTGCTACTTCGGTCATGACATTTGAATACAGAGACCTGAAAATCAATATTTTAGATACCCCTGGCCATAAGGATTTTGCTGAAGATACCTATCGAACATTGACAGCAGTGGACAGTGTCATATTGGTCATCGATTGTGTGAAAGGGGTGGAGGAACAAACGGAAAGGCTCATGGAGGTATGTCGGATGAGGAAAACTCCCGTGATAATTTTTATCAATAAAATGGATAGAGAGGGGCAAAATCCTTTCGATTTGTTGGATGAGTTGGAACAAAAACTAAATTTGAGGGTTCGCCCCATTACTTGGCCTGTTAATGGAGGGTCGAATTTTAAAGGAGTGTATCACTTGTTGGAGAAAAAAATGAATTTCTTCGCCATCAATAAGACCCGAATAGAAGATGATATCGAGGTAATCGAATTGGAGTCAGATATTTTAGATAAAAAAGTAGGTCAGAAAGATGCCTCTCAATTGCGTGAAGATGTAGAGCTGATAGATGGAATTTATGATATTTTTGACAAAAAAGCCTATTTGGATGGTGATATTGCACCGGTATTTTTTGGTAGTGCTGTGAGTAATTTTGGGGTAATGGAGCTGCTTAATACTTTTTGTGATGTATCTCCTTTGCCTATTCATCGCATGACTGATAAGCGAATGGTTGAGCCTGATGAAAATAAATTTTCGGGCTTTGTGTTTAAAATACATGCCAATATTGACCCTCGACATCGTGATAGAATTGCTTTTTTGAGAATTTGTAGTGGACAGTTTGAGCGGGGAAAATTCTATAAACATGTGCGTTTGGGGAAAGAAATGCGTTTTGCTAGTCCATTTGCATTTTTGGCGGATAGAAAAGATGTGGTGGAAGAAGGGTTTCCTGGTGATGTAATTGGATTATACGATACCGGAACCTTTAAAATTGGTGATACGCTGACGGAAGGTGAGGAATTGCAATTTACGGGTATTCCAAGTTTTTCTCCCGAAATATTCAAAGAAGTCATTAATAAAGACCCGATGAAATCAAAACAACTTGACAAAGGGGTGCAACAATTGACCGATGAGGGTGTTGCTCAGTTGTTTATTCTTCAGCCAGGAAATAGAAAAATAATTGGTACGGTCGGAGAATTACAATTTGAAGTGATTCAGCATCGATTATTAAATGAGTATTCTGCCAGCTGTATTTTTGAGGCACGACCTTATTCTAAGGCATGTTGGATAACTGCTGAAGATAAAAACAAATTGGCAGAGTTTATCCGACTCAAAGGAAGTTATATTGCCTATGATAAAGATGAAAATCCTGTATTTTTGGCAGAAACAGATTGGATTTTACGTATGAATATTCAAAATAACCCTGATATTAAGTTTCATACGACTTCAGAGTTTAAAATTGCATTGGCTTATTAATCAATTTGGGGGTTTGTTTGAGTGTCTGATACAAACCCCTATATTTATTGGATTTTCCTTAGAAATGAATCGATGTATTCGATGGTTGGTTCAAACCACGGGTGAAAAAGACAGAAGGAATGGGGGGCATTTTCAAAGGTATGAACTTCCGAATAAATGTGATGCTCCTCCAGAATTTTCCGAAAATCATCTCGTCCGGCGTGCATTCGTTCCACAGAGCTATTCAAAAATAGTATTGGGGCTGAGTTTTTTCCTACATGACTCAACGCTGAGGCATCTGTCCATAAATCAAGATTGTCTTTTTTAGGATAGCCAAACCAATAGGTAGCTGCCGAGGTTTGTTTGCTATCGTCTCCTTCGCCTGATTCTGGATGTACAAATGAAACAATTCCGTCAATGTCGATAACTGCCGATACCTTGGTCGAAATGCCATCATTATTGCTTTCAAAAGCAGGATTATTGGCAGTAACTCCCAAAAAAGCAGCCAATTCTCCTCCAGCAGAAAATCCTGCTACTACAATGCGATTGCTATCCACGCCATAAGTTTGAGCATTTTTTTTAATCCATTTAATTGCATTTTTCAAATCATAAACGGCTGCCGGATACAAAGCCTCGGTGGATAAGCGGTATTCGGGAGTAAAGCAGACATAGCCCTTTTCTGCCAAGCGTCTTGCCAGTGGGTGGTGCTGTGTTCGATTACCCGTACGCCAACCTCCTCCGTGTATGA
>CAYUFZ010000183.1:4131-5867 GCA_964444025.1 uncultured Emticicia sp. | reverse complement strand
CATCCCCCAATCATTACACCATATACCCCCAAAGAAACAACCCCAAAAACATACAGAATACCGATATTTATTTCGATTCCCTGTACAATAACGGACTTTCCGCCAATCAAGAAATTATCACCAAAAGGAACTACGGCACTCGACATCAAGGCAGTAAGCATCGACAAACTTGGGCCAAGAATAAATAGCCATTTATCCGCTTGTGCCGGAATAAAGTCCTCTTTGAAGAACATTTTTCCTGCATCTGCCAATGGCTGCAATAAACCACCCCATCCAGCACGATTAGGCCCTCTTCTATCTTGAATATAAGCAGCGACTTTACGTTCTGCCCAAGTAGAATAAGCTGCTATTGCCAATGTAATGACAAAAATTACCACTATTATTAAGGATTTCCAAAGAAACATACTCTCAGATATCCATTGTAAAAATGCACTCATGATTATTATTGGTTATTAACCCATGCTTAAGGCAGGTTAAATAAGATTATTTATTAAAATAACTTTTATTTTTATCCATCAAAGCTTTAAAATTTTCAGACTTTTGGATTTCGCCCATTTCTGTATCATAAGGACGAGTATCATCAATGTTTTTAAACTGAGACTCTGCCAATTTTAATGCAAAATCAGGTTTTTTGATTATATTTGCCCCGTATTTATTGGCAGAAATAACCGATGCACGATTTACTTTTGAAGGACCTTCAATCACCCAATCACTGGTTTTTTTCTTCTCGAATCGACAAGTATTACAAATAAATGAAGTAACCTCTCCCCATTCATTTTTACGTGCAGTTACCCGAATTACCTCATCTCCTCTGTACCAAAGCTGTACTTTTCCGCTACATTTTCCACATTCACAATGAGCATCAACTGGCTTAGAAAACCATACACGATTTTTAAATCGGTAAGTTTTATCAGTCAAAGCCCCAACTGGACAAACATCTATTACATTTCCCGAAAAATCATTGTCAATCGCACGACCAATATAAGTAGATATTTCAGCATGATCACCTCTTCCCATCACACCATGCACCCTACCCTCTGTTATTTGGTCAGCGGTATAGACACATCTGTAACACAATACACAACGATTCATGTGTAACTGAATATACGGGCCAATATCCTCTTTTTCAAAAGTTCTTCTTTCCTCTTGAGTTCTTGTCACACTTGTCCCATTTTCAAAAGCAAAGTCTTGTAAATGACACTCACCCGCTTGGTCACATATTGGACAATCCAATGGATGATTCAGAAGCAAAAACTCAACCACTCCTTTTCGAGCCTCAACCACTTGTGGGTTTGTAAAGTTTTCGACAATCATTCCATCCTGAACCTGTGTAATACAAGAAGCGACCAATTTAGGCATGGGGCGAGGGTCTTTCGCCGAACCTGCTGCAACTTTCACCAAACAAGCCCTACATTTACCTCCTGAGCCTTTTAGTGGCTCATAATAACACATTGCCGGAGGAGCTACTTCTGGACCAATTTTACGTGCAGCCTGCATGATGGTAGTTCCCGGTTCTACTTCAACCTCGATGCCATCAACAGTTACTTTGAACAATGTTGGTTTTATATCTTCCATCAATCTATTGCGATTAATTATTTAATTTTTTATAAAATTTCATTAGACCAAGCTTTTTGTCCCATATAGACAGCTCCCGGCTTGATAGCTTCCTCAGCATGTTTGACATGCCATTCGAATTCATCTCTAAAATGACGAATTGCTGCTGCTACAGGCCAAGC
>CAYUFZ010000183.1:2686-4121 GCA_964444025.1 uncultured Emticicia sp. | reverse complement strand
GATATCCTCCATAGAGCCTTTCCCATGTTCGAGACGGTATAGTACTTTTTGCATCCAGCCTGTTCCCTCCCGGCATGGCGAGCATTGTCCACACGACTCATGCTCATAAAAACGAGAGAAATTCCACGTATTTCTGACGATACACGCAGTCTCGTCAAAAACAATAAATCCACCAGAGCCGAGCATGGTTCCACTTACGAAACCTCCATCTGATAAAGATTCATAAGACATTAACCTACCTTCACCATTGATATTTTTCAGAAACAATTCACCTGGTACAATCGGAACAGAAGAACCTCCAGCCACGACAGCCTTCAGAGAATGCCCTTCCCTCACACCACCACAATATTCATCAGAATTTAGAAATTCATCGCAAGATAAACCCAATTCAATCTCATAAACACCTGGATTTTTAATATGCCCCGAAGCAGAAATCAATTTAGTACCCGTACTTTTGCCAAGACCAATAGCAGCGTAAGCTTCTCCACCATTATTGATAATCCAAGAAACTGTAGAAATTGACTCCACATTATTTACCACGGTTGGACTTTGATAAAGCCCTTTAACCGCTGGAAATGGCGGTTTATTTCTAGGATTTCCTCTTTTCCCTTCCAAAGACTCCAGCAATGCCGTCTCCTCTCCACAAATATAAGCACCACCACCTGGCTGTACGACCAATTCTAAATCATAGCCACTTCCCAAAATATTTTTACCTAAAAATCCCGCTGCTTTTGCTTCTTCAATTGCCTTTTCAAGAATACGCACCACATACATTAACTCCCCTCTGACATAAATGAAAGATTTATTTGCACCGAGAGCATAACTTGAGATAATCATTCCTTCAATCAAAAGATGAGGGATATTTTTCATTAAATAATGATCTTTGAAAGTACCAGGCTCTGATTCATCGGCATTACACACCAAGTATCTAGGTACTCCCTCCGGCTTAGCCAAGAAAGACCACTTCATTCCCATCGGAAAACCTGCCCCCCCTCTACCTCTGACCCCAGATTTTTTCACCTCCTCAACCACTTCCTCGGGGCTCATTTTCTTCAATGCCTTTTCAACTGCGGTATATCCACCTTTTTTTCTGTAAACCTCAAAAGTTTCAATTCCGGGAGTATTAATATATTCGGTTAATATTTTTTTCGACATTTTCTTAATTACTTGGAAAGTTCATCAATAATTTCATCCACTTTTTGGTTATTTAAGTGCATATAATATTTTTCACGGATTTGGAAACATGGCCCCCAACCGCAAGCTGCCAAACATTCTACTTCTTTCAAAGTGAATAAACCATCACTTGTCGTTCCACCAGTTTTGATTCCTAATTTATTTTGAAGATGCTGATACACTTCTTCTCCTCCCATCAGAACACACGGACCAGTTCTGCAATATTCAATTACATGTTTTCCGACAGGCTCTAAATGGAACA
>CAYUFZ010000183.1:0-2676 GCA_964444025.1 uncultured Emticicia sp. | reverse complement strand
ACATGGTATAAAATGTAGCTACTTCATAGACCTCAACAGGTTTAATACTAAGTAAATCTGCCACATAATCCATTGTATCTTGGCTAAGCCAGCCAAATTGTTCTTGAGCCAAATGTAAAATCGGTAAAAGAGCCGATTTTTGTCTGCCCTCCGGATATCTAGCAATAATTTCTTTAGTTTTTGCCAAACGTTCGGGCGTAAAGCTTACTTTATTTGAAATTTCGGTCATTTTATAAAGATTAATTAGGCATCTAACTCACCTGCAATTACATTCATACTACTCATAATTACGATTGCGTCGGAAATTGACACTCCTTTGCACATTTCAGGATACGCCTGATAATAGATAAAGCACGGACGACGGAAATGCAAACGATAAGGTGCTCTTCCACCATCACTTACCAAATAAAACCCTAATTCTCCATTTCCACCCTCTACGGCATGATAAACCTCCCCTGCCGGTGCATCAATTTCACCCATCACAATTTTGAAATGATAAATTAATGCCTCCATATTTTTGTAAACCTCTTGTTTTGGAGGAAGATAATAATGATTTTCATTGGCATAATAAGACCCTTCAGGGAGATTTTCAAGAGCTTGTTTGATTATTTTCATACTCTCCCACATTTCTTGATTACGTACCATGAATCTGTCGTAAGTATCCCCATTATGACCTACAGGAATATCAAAATCAAAATCTTCGTAAGAAGAATAAGGTTCCATGACACGCACATCGTAATCCACCCCTGCGGCACGTAAATTAGGACCTGTAAATCCATACTCCAATGCTCGTTCGGCTGTAATCGGCCCAACATTTACGATTCTATCGATAAATATTCTATTTCTATTAAAAAGCTTTTCAAATTCAGCCAAAACTTTGGGAAGTGAATGATACACTAAATCCTTAATTTTTTGAATAGCAGTTGGAGACAAATCACGCTCCATACCCCCAATTCTTCCCATATTAGTGGTTAATCTCGCCCCACACATTTCTTCATAAATTTCATATATTTTCTCTCTTTCTTGGAAAACATATAAAAATCCTGAATACGCTCCTGTATCAACACCCAAAATAGAATTACATATTAAATGGTCCGCAATACGAGCCAACTCCATCATAATCACACGAATGTATTGAGCTCTTTTGGGTACGGTTACCCCCAAAAGCTTTTCTACTGTCATGTGCCAACCCATATTATTGATGGGAGAAGAACAATAGTTCATCCTATCTGTCAAAGTAGTAATTTGATAGAAAGGTCTTCTTTCTGCAATTTTTTCAAAAGCTCTATGAATATAGCCAACAGTTTGCTCGCCTGAAATGATTTTTTCACCATCCATCTGCAATACATTTTGGAAAATTCCGTGCGTTGCAGGGTGAGTCGGGCCTAGATTTAAAGTGGTATAAGAAGTATCCTCGACAATCGGACGATTGACGGCTAGAGCCTCTGACGTATTTTTAGGTACTAATATATCTTCCATTTTATTATAAATTCATCAAAACTAATGTATTTACTTATCGCCCAAAAAGTGCATCAATTTTATCTTGGCGGGTTGCATCTTCGAGTGCATATTCTTTTCTCATCGGGAAATAATCCATTTCCTCAATATTTAGGATTCTTTTCAATTTTGGATGTCCATCAAACAATATTCCAAAAAAATCGTAAGTTTCTCTTTCCATCCAATTGGCTGTTGGCCAAACCACTGTAGCAGTAGGAATGTGTAAATCCTGTTGAGACAGAAAAACTTTTATTCTAATCCTAACATTATTTGTAAGGCTATGCAAGTGATAGATTACTCCAAATTCAGACCCATCATTATCAGGCAAATGAATACCTGTTAGGTCTGTTAGAAAATTAAACTGAAAAACTTCATGAGCCTTCAAGTATTCCAATACAGAAATAATGTTTTGACGATTTGTATTAAGGGTCAATAAGCCCCAAGGTTCTTCAAATGAACTTACATTTTCGCCAAATTTAGCTAATAAATCCTCAGCAATTTGTTGATTTGTCATCACAATTTGATTTTATTGTTGAGCTGTTCATCAAAAAACAGCTTATTGTATATTATATGATTGTAATAATGCTTGATATTCGTCGGAATTTCTTCTTCTCAATGATTCATTTACAGCCAACTTCTGAATTTCCATCAAGCCATCTAAAATTTGTTCTGGTCTAGGTGGGCAACCTGGTACATAAACATCTACCGGAATCACACGGTCTATGCCCTGAAGCACCGAATATGAATCAAACACACCACCACTTGAGGCACAAGCTCCTACCGCAATCACCCATCTTGGCTCTGCCATTTGTAAATAAACTTGCTTTACCACAGGTGCCATCTTTTTGGCGATTGTACCCATTACCATTAATAAATCTGCTTGCCTTGGCGAAAAGCTTGGTCGTTCCGAACCAAATCTGGAAATGTCATAATGCGAACCCATAGTAGCCATGAATTCGATGCCGCAACAAGAAGTAGCAAACGGAAGTGGCCATAACGAATGACTTCTGGCAATGCCAATGACTTGTTCGAAAGAAGTTGCAAAAAAACCTGACCCCTCAATTCCTTTGGGTGCCTCTACTATATTAACTGAATTACTCATATTTTTATCGATTAAATTACTCGAAGTAATCTTTGATATTCAACTAATGTTTGACACAAAATGTTTAATAAATACTC
>CAYUFZ010000182.1:2104-5878 GCA_964444025.1 uncultured Emticicia sp. | reverse complement strand
GTAACAACACTCGGACACATTCAAAGAGGTGGAACACCTACGGCTTATGATAGAATTTTAGCCAGTCGTCTCGGATTAGCAGCAGTGGAAGGTCTAATCAAAGGAAATAAAAATGTAATGGCTGGAATAGTAAATAATGAATTAGTTTATACGCCATTCATAGATACCATCAAAAAAACTAAGCCAATCCACGATGATTTGCTTAGAATGGTTCATATTTTGAGTTTGTAATGGATATTTTAGATAGAGCGAACCACCAAAATTGGCAGTTCGCTCTGTTTATTCTTCATCTTTCAAAAAATGCCTTTTGATAAAATTAGGCTGATATCCAATTCTTTTAGAGATTTTATCTAGGGGAATATTCTGGCTAAACATTTCTTTGGCAATTTCTTTTTTCACTTCTTTCATTAATTTTAATCCAGTTGTGTCAAATTTACTTAATTTTCGATTCAATTGCACGGTGGATGTTTCAAAGTAATCGCTCAACGCTTCTACACTAATGATTTGTTCTTGCTCAAACATAATCTTTCGGATATTTTCAGGTGTGATTTTTTCGGATTTTTTTAATTCATTAGACATTACCTGATTTTTCTTTCTCAACAAATAATAAGCCCCCAAGGCAATCACAATGACAAACGCCAAAGCCATTAGTAGATAAGGATAATAATACTCATTTCTAATCACCACAGGTTGTTCGTTCTTTAGAATGTTTTTAATTATATAGTCTTTATTAAGTATGTATAATCCTTCAATCGAACCCGCTAAAATTTCATTGTTGTCTTTAATTAAAGCCATCCGATTAAATTCAACATTTGGAATTATTTCAAAAACTTTATTCTCTAAAATTGCATAAAAACCATCAAATGTTGTCAAAAAAATATAATTATCTATCAAAATACTTTGAATAACATCGGGATGCTCAAATAAAAGAACAAATTCTTTGAATTGTTTTTTTACCTCATATAAACCCTTTTCTGTTGACAATAGAACCCTATTTTTACTTATACAAATATCATATATTGTGGTATTTAATGTATAATCTGCCTTAACTATTCCATTAAGCGACAAAATTAATAGTCTATCATTAGTAGAAACCAACAACTCATTTTCATTCATGAACTCGACATCGTTTATTCCATTTAAATCTTTATATATAATTTCTTTGATTGTCTTATTTTTCAAATCGATTTTACCGATGGTTTTATTTGCAAAGAAATACACTTCACCGTTTATTTTCAACAATCGTCTATACAACATATCCTCCTTTAATGGCATAATTAATTCCCAACGATTATCAATCAATAGATAGAGTCTGTCTTCACAAAGAAAGTACTTATCGTCTATTTTCGATATTTCTCCACTTGAATAAGAGGCTCCTGGGATTACAATACTTCCGTTATTTTTTACATTATAAATTCCCGAATAAGTAGCCAATAACTGAATCGAATCATCAATCAAAACATGTCTGATTGATTCTTTTCGATGAATAATTGAATAAAATCTATTGATTTGATATTCCAATAATTTACCTCTGTAATTCACGAAAATCTTATCCCCCAACATTCCTTTTGTAATCAAGTAATGATACCCACCAGGGAGCAGTCGTTCCATTTCTCCTTGGTTTATATGCTTCTCATGATAAGTCAAGTCAGTATGATATAAATCCAATACATCTGTTTTATCTTCCTGCTTAATCCATGTATAACGCCCTGAGAGTTTTCCTTTGGGGCTTATGTCAATCAAATTACCTTTATCATATCGGTACACGTGTTGCGTCGTTCTTACGATTAAGTTTCTCCCATCTGAATCTATATTATTGACACGCTCAGGCAATTCATAAGACCTTACGAATACGGTATCTTGTGCATTCAATTCAACACATACGTAAAGCAAAAAAAATATTTTCCAAAATTGCACTTTCATTGTACTATTTTTAGAAAAAAACAACTTTAAAACATATTTCATACAAATTGTATCAATTTAATACACAAAAGTACGAATTTAATACGACTTAAAATTGCTCTTTCCTCTCTTTTAATATTGTTTTGTATCTGAAAGTTAGAACAGAAAATTGCCCACTATTATTAAAAAATCTACTATTTATATGTCACAACAATATCCACCCCAAAAAATGATTTACAGAATTGTAGAACAAAGGATGGCATCCACCTTGGGGGAAGAAACCATTGTATTGGATTACATGAATGGTGAATACTATGAACTAGACGAAGTGGGAGGATTCATTTGGCAATTGCTCCAAAACGCTACGGAGTTAGGGTTCGATGAAATTGTATCCGAACTTACCAAAACATTCGAATGTACAGCAGATGAATGCAAAGAAGATGTAGTCAAATTTTTGAATGAGTTGGTTCGTGCCAAGCTTATCGAAGAAATTTAATCTGGTGTGTATGTCTAGAATTAGTCTTGTATTGCTTGTAGGTTTCTGTTTGAGTGTACAGAGAATTGCCTTGGCTTTCTTGCCATTTAACTTCTATATGAAGCTAAATAATTGGTTAGTATCTAAAATTGACCAATCGCCATTTTTACTTTCGGAAATGACTTGGGCAATCTGTGGAATAAGTCGTCGTTTTTCAATATTTACTTGTTTGACCCAAGCTGCCACCTTGCGACTATTATTGGGCAAGCAAAGTAATTCTAAAATTGTAATCGGAGTAAAAAAAGACCAATCTGGGAATTTTCAAGCCCATGCTTGGCTTGTAGAAGACAAGAAAATAATATTGGGAGAAGACCGTACCTTTAATACTATAGCCGAATGTCCTTAAATCATTATTACGAAGCATACGGTCAGGTTATTGGCTCTGATTTTCCGTTGCTGTATTTAAAAAATACTTCGGCTCGCCAAGTAGATATTTCATTTGTTCGAGGGAAAATTGATTTAGACAAGGTTGATTTTCAATCCACAAAAATTAGAAGAAAAAATCTTCAAGCTGAGATTGCATTTGATAACAGCAAGAATCCAATCTTAAAATGGGAAGATTTGATATCTTTCCAATGTATATCGAAAGAAAGCAAAGTTATAGTGGATTCTTCTACTGAAGATTCCCAAGTTCTCAGTTTGTTTGCACTAAGCGAAGCTTTAGGAATCGCTTTGTTTCAGAAAGGCTATTTCCTTTTGCACGGTAGTGCCATTCATCTAAATGGCAAATCCGTGTTATTCTTGGGAGAACCTGGGGCAGGGAAATCAACTACTTGTGCCGCTTTGGCATTAGAAGGTTTCCCGGTAATGTCAGATGACCTTGTTTGCGTTGAGGTAAAATCTGCTTTAGATATTTATGTTTTACCGGCTTTCCCTCAAATAAAAATCTGGGAAAGCTCCGTCAATGGTCTAAATATTGACAAAATCCACTTAAACAGAACTTTGGAAGGAGTAAATAAATACTCCTTGGAATCATCAATTACTTTTGAAACAAACAATATTCCACTCGGAAAAACCTGTTTTCTGAGTGAAAATACCCTAGAAATTATGGAGTATTACGAATTGACGGAAAAAGAATTTGCCATTGAGCTAATCAAATATTTTCCATTGCCAAGTCAACTCCTTTCTGGGCGATTATTGAGGGATTATTTTGAAAAAAGCATATTAATTGCCCAAAACCATCAAGGGATAAATATTTTTCGACAAAAAAACTTTGAAACAATCAAGCAATTTTCTCGCCTTTTAATAGAGGCAATTCAGTAAATATATGTTAAACTTTTTTACATTCAATAACAATGAAAACTATCTCAAAAACAAACAAACGCCAGTACAAAAAA
>CAYUFZ010000182.1:1303-2094 GCA_964444025.1 uncultured Emticicia sp. | reverse complement strand
ATGATGCTTTTTTTCGAAGGCAACTTGTTGCGATTGGGGAATGTAAGTAAATTAACCCTAATGTCGGGCAGTGGGAGTTTTGACTCTTCAGGGACAATGCGTGTATTTTAATTTTTAAACAGTAAACACCATGTCGGGAATAATTGGTTTTATAGGTACTATTGAAAAAGATATTTTTTTAAAAATGTCTGAAAGTATTTCTCATAGAGGTATTGATGGGATTAGCCATATTTATGGTCTAAATTATTCATTTTCAGCCCTTTCGATGTATAATTCACCGGAATCTAAACATGATTTGCCTATCATCGAGACCGAAGCATATATTTTACTTGCCGACGCCCGAATCGATAATCGAGAAGAGCTAATGGACGCTTTATTACCCCAAGAAGACCCTATTCCCGACAATAAATTCCTTGCATTATGTTTTGAAAAATGGGGGGATAAATTAGTAGATTATATTATTGGGGATTTTGCGATTGCTATTTGGGATAAAAAAAAGCAGAAATTATTTCTGATTAAAGACCATTTAGGCATTCGACCGATTTTTTATTGTTCCATAGATAATAAATGCTTTGCGTTTGCCTCAGAGCCAAAGGCATTGTTGCAAATACCAGAATTATCTAAAGCAATCAACTTTGCTAAAATTGGCACTTATCTACTTTGGCAGACCGATTTTAGAGGCTACCAAAGTGATACTTTTTTTACATCCATCAAAAGCATTTTACCAGCAACAATAATTTCGGTAGAAAACTATGCCATAATTGAAGAAAAATATTATTGGAAACCTCAAC
>CAYUFZ010000182.1:0-1293 GCA_964444025.1 uncultured Emticicia sp. | reverse complement strand
GATTTAAAGAGTACCAAACAGACGAAGATTTTGTACAAGCATTCAAAAAATATTTCACACGTGCCATCGAACGACGCATTCGGTCTGATTATGAAATAGGCTCTCACCTCAGCGGGGGGCTTGATTCAAGCTCGGTGAGTGCCGTTGCCAATCAGCTATTACACCCCAAACAAAAGAAACTTTACACCGTTCACTACGACACCCAAAATCCATTAACAGATGAAACTGCATTTGCCCAAGCAGAAATCGATACACAATCCTATATACACTTTTGGGTGCCAATGGCGAAGGATTTTATACAAAATCTGAGTTTTTTTCATGAAATTTTGGATAAGCCCGACCCTTTTACCGTCCCTCTCGGAATGTACAAGCTGAATGAAGCAGCTTTTTTTAAAAAAAATAATGTTCGAACACTACTGACAGGGGTTGATGGAGATACCGTGGTCGATTCTGCTATTTTTTATCATGATTTATTTATAAAGAAAAAAGACATTAAAACATACAAAAAACTTATTGTCAAATACTTGTCTATCAAGGACTTATCTACCAATTATAAAAATTGGAAAAAGTGGACTGATGACGAAAAAGCAAGGGTTTTCGCTACCGAAAAACTAAAAAAACTGATTCGCACAAATCTGCAAGATGGGAAAATTATCTTTTGTTTGGAATTGATATATTTATTCCAAAAAGAAGGACTTTTGAGTATTTCTATTTTTATTCAAACAATCAAAAATGTCCTATTAAAAAAAACACTACAACGAAAAAAAGACAAAATTGAATCTAGTTTGGTCAATATCAATTTTCAAAAAGCAATTAAACTCCAAAATTATTCCCAACAACAACTACGATACCAGCAAGCTGTCGATACACTAGAAGGAGAAGAATTAAATCATTTTTTAAGAGTTAATTCAGGAGGGCTAATAGAATCGGTGGAAATATTAAACTTCATCGGAGCAAAATTAGGCTATGATGTTTGTCATCCATTTTTAGACAAAGATTTAGTAGAACTATGTATTGCCACCCCAACACATTTGAGATATTTTGATGGGAAAGGAAGAGGGCAGATGCGATTGGCGATGGAAGGAATACTGAGTGATAAAGTATTAAATCGAACTTGTAAAATCGAGTTTAGTCCAATTATGAGAGATAATCTTTTGTCAATCGAGCCATCGGTTAGTAGCGAAATAGCTAAGATGAATGTTGAACAATATCTTGATATGGAACAAATTACCTCAATGGAGTCGAGATTGAAACAAGCAGAAGATAATTATTTCAGACCACTTGCCTCCCTCC
>CAYUFZ010000181.1:881-5881 GCA_964444025.1 uncultured Emticicia sp. | reverse complement strand
ATCTCAAAATCGACTTGTCCGGCTGGTAAATCGAGTATTGCCTGACGACTTGCCCCCGAATACAGCCAACCGTTTTTGAATACTTCTTTTCCATTGATTTTCAGCTGAGTATTACCTCCATGAACGGTTGTAAGCGTATATTTCCCTGCCTCTGGAACATTTATTTTTCCCGTATATTTGACAGCAAATTCATTTTCTGCATTGCTTACTGCCCAATTCAGTGTCTCTACTTTTCCAATATCAGAAGCTTTTATTTTCTCTATTTCATCTACCGTTCTGAAGTTGCCTTTAAAAACGCCATATTTCAACTCACTGAAAGTAAGTTTTTTCTGATTAAAGCTTTTATATCGAATGTTGCGGAATGCCACATTGCCGTGGTCTCCTTGGAAACGAATCGGACCGAAAGCCACCTCATCATTGCTTAATGCCCCACGAGTAGGCCCCGTAATTTCGACATTTTCATGAATCAAAACATCATTTAAGATAATAGATAAAATTTTGGCATTGCTCAGTTTTTTGCCATTGGCATCAAACCTTGGAGCTTGAAAAGATATTTTGATATTTTGCCATAAACCAGGAGCTTTGGCAACATTCAATCTCGGAGCTACCCCTTCATACCCTTTTGCACCCTCAGGTTTCGAATCATCCCAACGCTCGTAAATCCCTCCACAATCATTATATTTCGACGATTTTTTTCCCCAGCTATCATAAAGCTGAATTTCATATCTTCCCTGCAAATAAATCCCAGAATTAGAGCCTTTTGCCATCATAAAATCAAGCTCTAAATCCAAATCGCCATGCTCCATTTGGGTTAATAAATCTTTGTTGATGCCATATTTACCCAATTCTTGTTGGCAGTATAAAATCCCTGTACCAGGCTCAGCTGAAGTTACATTGATTTTCTCCAAATCTGCCCGTACAGCTCCCACGATACTCCAGTTTTCTTGGATAGGGCGAAAAGCAGACAAATCTTGGAGAGGTATGCTTTTTTGAGCAAAAGAAACGCTTGCCCAACACAGACCAAAAATCAAACTTTTAATGGTTTTGTTTGTCATTGTAGAAAAATTAAGGTTTAGAAAACAAAGATAAACTCATTTTCAAGAACCCCAGCTAATTTTAAAAAAAATTAAAATTAAAATAGCTTAAATAGTACTAATTTTTGTTGTAAACTTGCAGATTCAATAGCCTTGTAAGTTTAGAACCACACCAAAAATGAATTATTTTTTTTATACAAAGCCAAAAAAAAGGAAAAAAAACACAAACTACTTTTATCGTATAAATTACTATTCTATGAAATCCAACCGTATCATTTTAGTCATTTTGTTTTTTTTGATTGGATATTTTTTGTATTTCAAAGACAAACCGGGTCCATTGGGTGATTTTTGGACAACGGTGACGGGGGTGTTCAAATCGCACGACAAACAAAAATCTAACCCCTACAAAGCACCTGAGCCAGATTCGGTTGCTAGTGCTACTTCTAATGCCACTGAATCGGAAAGCTCCGAAGAAGAAAGTAGCAGTTTATTGGACAAACTCAAAGGTGATACCGACGAAACTAAGCATGAGGAGGCTCAAATTCCCGATTATGCCTTACCTGCCATTGACGGAGATGACGAAATCATTCGACACGAAAATTATACCTTGAAGTATGAAGAAAGATACGAAGTACCAGCTTGGGTCGTTCATCGCTTGAAAGGTGAATATACCGACGGACTTGCCAATAGAAAAGGGAATCAGTTCATTCCAGACAAATTGGTGGAAAATCATACGGCACTTAGCAATGATTATAGCAATTCGGGATATGACCGTGGACACATGGTTCCTGCGGGAGATTTTAAATGCTGCCAAGAATGGATGAACGAAACCTTTTATATGAGCAATATTGCTCCTCAAGTACCGGATTTTAATAGAGGTATTTGGGAAAATATCGAAGAACGGGTGAGAGATTGGGCTGTCCGTGATGGTGAATTGATAGTCGTAACAGGACCCGTGTTGAGAGATGGACTGCCAACCATCGGTCGGCATAATTCGGTTGCTGTTCCTGAGTTTTTTTATAAAATTGTATTATTTTATCAACCTAAAACTGGTAAAAAGCCAAGAGCCTTGGCATTTTTATTGCCAAACGAAGCCTTACACGGCAAACGAATGAATAGCTATATAGTCCCTGTCGATCAAGTAGAAAAAATTACGGGTTATAATTTTTTCGCAAAATTACCCGACGAAATAGAAAAAAACATCGAAGCTCAAAGCGACTGGGATGCTTGGACAAAATCTTGGTGATGGAATCATTCAAATTTTTTGATGGCTCTTTCTATATGTCAAAGGCGGGCAAGACTTGTACCGCCTAAATACTTTATTGAAATAAGAAACATCTCCAAATCCACTCTCATACGCCACCTGCACAATCGGGCAATCGCTTTTTTCCAGAAGCTGACAGGCATACTGAATCCGATATTCTATCAAAACCTCCATGAAAGTCTGCTGGGTAATATTCTTAAAATACCTACAAAACGACGTTGGAGTGAGTCCAGCAACTTGAGCCATTTGTTCTAATGAGATATTTTCCCTGAAATGCTCAATCATAAAAGAAAAAACCTTTTGAAAACGAGCCGTTTCGGCATGATTATAATGGTGCTGAAAAAAAGAATAATCAATACCTACCAATCCATCGGCAATCGACAAAATTTCCAATATTCGCAATAAAGAAGCAATTTTTTCAATCGGAGATTGAGCCACCATTCGTTTCATTTTCTCTGCAATGATTGGCTTTATCGCCCCCACAATTTCAAAACCAGAAGAAGCTTTTGTTAAAAACTCTTGAACTTTCTTCATTTCCGGCAATTGCATCAATTCTTTTCCTAAAAAATCAGCTTCAAACTGAATCAATACAGCCGACACCTCCTCCATTTCACGATTAATCCAGCAATGTGGCAAATTTGCTCCTAAAAAAACTAAATCTCCTTCAAAGAAATGATTGACTTGAGTTCCGACATAACGCAATCCCTCACCTTTCTCGATAAAAGTCAGCTCAAATGCTGGATGAAAATGAAAAGGTGCATCAAAATCTTTGACAGTAAATTCTTTGATAATAAACGAGCTAGAACGTTCGGTTTGTACTTTTTCAAAAACAGCTTTCATTAACTTATTTTTTCATAAATTTATAAACTATTTTTTGAAAAATGATAAGATAATATTTTGCGATTATAAGCGATTGGCTATAAGAGAAATAAATGCTATTTGTAGCATTACTTCGGAGGATTCGGTTAATGGTGTAAATTTCTTTCGCATTGTCTTATAATCTTGGTCAAGTACAAGACAAGCGATTTTCTCTTAAATACACATTTTATCTTCGCCAGACATTGTCTTAATTCCTTTGCGATTTTCATAGCTTTAATCTTATTGGTAAAGTGCTTAACTTTTAGTAATTTTATTTCATGAAAGCATGATACACTAACGACCAAATAAAGAGGTTAAATTTGACAAAAACACCTTTGAAGGTATGTTATGACTTACGAGAAATGAAAAAATTAGGGAAAGACAGCCGAATTTTAATCATATATTACATTAAAAACAACATTTCAATCAACCAATTTTTACCAAGATAATGAGCGATTTAATAATAAATAACGATTATAAAACTTGGTTGTCTGAACTAAAATATACCATACAACAAAGACAAATAAAAGCAGCCATTGCTGTAAATACCGAACTTATAAAAGTATATTGGGAACTCGGCAAACAAATTGTAGAAAAACAGGCTAATACCAATTGGGGAAGCGGTTTTATTGACCAATTGAGTAAGGATTTAAAGACAGAGTTTCCAGAAATGAATAGCTTTTCTTCTAAAAATCTAAGGAATTGTAGGCAGTTTTATCAATTTTATTCCGATAGTTTAATTTGGAAACAACTTGTTTCCAAATTAGAAAACCAACAACTTATTAGCGAGTTAGAAAACAAACTATTTTCTATTCCTTGGGGGCATCATATTTTGATAATGCAAAAAAACAAAAATCAAAACGAGGCTCTTTTTTATATCGAAAAACCATAGAAAACAATTGGAGTAGAGCCGTATTAGAATACCAAATAGAAACCCAACTACACAAAAGGCAAGGAAAAGCTATCAACAACTTTAAACAGACTTTGCCTGAAATTGATAGCGATTTAGCAAAACAAGTACTCAAAGATCCCTATAATTTTGATTTTTTAACTTTATCTGAATCTGCAAAAGAGCGAGATTTAGAACAAGAACTCATCAAAAATATCAGCCAGTTTTTATTGGAACTCGGTAAAGGTTTTGCTTATTTAGGCAAACAATACACGCTAAAAGTTGGCAATAAAGAGTACAGAACCGACTTGCTTTTTTACCATATTCACCTCAAACGATACATTGTAATCGAACTAAAAATGCAAGAGTTTCAACCCGAATTTATTGGTAAACTCAATTTTTATATTTCTGCTATAAATACCCTACTAAAAACTGACTCCGATAACGATACTATTGGTATTTTGCTATGCAAAAACAAAGATAATTTTGAAGTAGAATTTGCTTTAAAAGATATAAACAAGCCAATTGGTGTAAGCGAATTTAGTTATAAAGAATTACCTTCTGAATTGCAAAAAGCACTTCCTAACCCCGAAGAATTAAATAAAAAATTAAACAATACTCAATAAAGAAACGAAAAAAAGGTAAAGTATCAGACATTTAAGAGCATAACCTAATTTTGGTCAAGTACAAGACAAGCGATTTTCTCTTAAATACACATTTTATCTTCGCAAAAGCATTATCTTGATAAGTAAAGGTTTTATTTATACACCAGAATTTGGTTATATAGACTTTACAGTGCCATTATTTGACGATTTTTTAAGACGCAACCCATAAAACTACGGCTAACAGCACCTACCCAAAAGTGGCGGTTCATTGGTTAAATCAAGCTTTGAGCATCTATCAAAGTTTGTACTTAGGACAGTTTTGTGTTCCGAAATCCGCCCGAACTCAAAGC
>CAYUFZ010000181.1:0-871 GCA_964444025.1 uncultured Emticicia sp. | reverse complement strand
AACATTAAAATCGAAATAGTTAATTACTAACCAAAAGTTGATATATTCGCGTATCATGCCGATTTATATGAGTAAGAAAGCAATTAACAGATTAAAAGCAGTTTTAGCTGAACAAGGCAAGACAAATAAATGGCTTGCAGAGCAACTTGACAAAAACGAAACGACTGTTTCTCGTTGGTGTACAAATGAGGTTCAGCCATCTATGGACAATCTTGTAACGATTGCTTCTCTTTTAAAAGTTGATGTGAGAGAATTAATAAACTCAACTAAAACGACAAAGTAATGATGCAAGTAGAAATCAAAAACAATAAAATAAGAGTGCCATTAAAAGGCAAAGACGAATGGTTAGTTCTTAAACCCGAAGAACAAGTTCGACAAGAATATATTTGCAGACTTGTAAATAATTACGGCTTTGATTTAGAGCAAATGGCTCAAGAAGTTCAAGTAAGCAATTCGCAACGTGGACAAGGTAGAGCAATGGCAGACATTGTTGTTTGGAAAAACTTAAAAGATAAGAGAGAAAATAACAGCCCAATAATTGTTGTAGAATGTAAAGCCGAACACATTACTGTTCGTGAAGAAGATTATTTTCAAGGTTACAACTACGCATCTTGGGCTGGAGCTGACTTTTTCGTAACAACCAACTTAAAAGAAACAAGGATTTTCAAAGTTGTTAAAGGTAAAATTCCAAAGAAACTTGAAGAAGTTGTAAATATTCCTGATGCTAAAACAGTTAATGACGAGAAGAAAATCAATGAGTTATTAAAGCAGACAAAAGCTTTTACGAGAGATGAATTTTCAAAACTACTTTTCAAATGCCACAACATTATTCGTAACAACGATAAACTTTCACCAGAAGCAGCATTCGATG
>CAYUFZ010000180.1:5444-5885 GCA_964444025.1 uncultured Emticicia sp. | reverse complement strand
AACAACATCAAATTTATTTCTTTTGAAGTCGATGATACGATATCTTCTTTTATGACCACCACCAATATATCTGGCAGTACGGTGTCCTTCATTATTTCTACCACCTGTTTTTTTCAAAGTAGTGGTAAGGCTTTTCTCTGGTTTACTCGCTGTTAAATCCGAGAAATCCGGAGCGACACGATGACGCTGACCCGGGGTGTTTGGTTTTAATTTTTTAATACCCATTTTACTTCATTTTTTGCAGCCTTAGGCTATACTTTAATTGCGTAATATAATGAAATTTCATTATAAATTATCATAGAAATCAATCATATCTCCATCTTTCAGAGTAACTACCGCTTTCTTGAAAGTAGAAGTAAATCCTTGAGAGGCTCTGCTGCGAGTCATTCTTGATTTTTGCTTTCCGATTTGACGCATGGTGTTTACATCAGTTACTGTTAC
>CAYUFZ010000180.1:2603-5434 GCA_964444025.1 uncultured Emticicia sp. | reverse complement strand
ACCATACATTTTCTCAACAGCTTTTGCGATTTCTATTTTATTTGCGTTCATGTTAACTTCGAAAACAAACTTGCCTGATGCAGCAATTTTCTGTGATTTCTCCGTTACGATTGGTCTTCTCAGTACGCTCATTGTATTAGTATTTATTAATATCGAGGCTTTTTTTCAATTGCCTGTCCATTTTAATTCAAAATAGATTCAATTTTAGATACTGCACCTTCGCTCAACAACACTTTATCAGCATTAATTAAATCATAGGTACTTACTTCATCTACACTTAACACTTTTGTTTTTGGAATATTACGAGCAGATAAATAAACATTGCTATCATGGTCTCCTGTGATAAGCAAAGTTTTTGTACCACTGAGAGACAAAGCACCCAAGAATCCCAAATATGATTTTGTTTTTGGAGAAGCGAACGTAAAATCCTCAACCACTGTCAAATTATTTTCTGCTACTCTTGATGACAATACCGACTTACGTGCCAATACTTTAATTTTCTTGTTTAATTTAAAATCATAGTCTCTTGGAGTAGGTCCAAATACTCTACCACCACCCACGTATGTTGGCGACTTCATAGAGCCGTGACGAGCACCGCCAGAACCTTTTTGACGTACAATTTTCTTTGTAGAACGGTTAATTTCTGCTCTTTGTTTGGCTTTGTGTGTTCCTTGACGTTGATTTGCTAAATAGTGTTTCACGTCTAAATAAACCACATGCTGATTAGGCTCAATACCGAATACACTCTCAGACAAACTAACTGTCCTTCCTGTGTTCTGACCTTCTTTGTTAATTACTGGTAAATTCATGATTTATTGTTGTATTTTTTCGATGTCGTTCAACTTCGACCTTCACGCCTTTCGGCTTAAATTAAACAAAATTACTTATGTAATGTAATATAACCATTTTTTGCTCCTGGAATTGACCCATTCACAACGATTAAATTTTGCTCAGAAAGTACTTTCAAAACTTTAAGATTTTGAATAGTTGTACGAGTATTTCCCATTCTTCCAGCCATTCTTAAACCCTTGAATACACGAGAAGGAAAAGAACATGCTCCGATTGAACCTGGGTGACGACCTCTGTTATGTTGTCCGTGAGTTTGTCCACCAACACCACCAAATCCGTGTCTTTTCACTACCCCTTGGAAACCACGACCCTTTGAATTTCCCGTTACATCTAAAAAGTCACCTTCTGCAAACACGTCTTCGATACGGATTACATCTCCTAAATTGAAAGTAGCTTCAAATTCTTTGAATTCTACTAATTTACGCTTAGGAGTAGTGCCGGCTTTTTTAAAATGTCCTGCCAATGGGCGACTCGTATTTTTTTCTTTTTTCTCACCAAAACCTAATTGAATGGCAGAATATCCATCTTTTTCTTCTGTTCTAACTTGAGTTACAACACATGGACCTGCTTCAATCAATGTACATGGTACTGCTTGCCCCTCGGCATCGAAGATAGTTGTCATTCCTACCTTCTTTCCAATAATTCCTGACATGGTATTTACGCTTTATTTGCTAATTTTAACCTAATTTTTTTCAAATGAACCCAAAAAAATCAATTGGGACGCAAAATTCACCATAATTTTGCTTATTTGCAAATATTTAGGACAATAATAATTAAATTACTTCTTCAGAGGTTGACAACTGCCAACTTAAAATTTACATTACAAACCATTTGACAGAGCCAAAGGTAAGGTTTTATTTGGCAGGATAAACCTTGTTTCCTTGCAACGATTCCTGTAATAATTAATTTGAGACTGATTTCTCTATGGATTCATCCAACAGTCAATAGTTAAATTGGTTTCTTATATGAAATAAGACTTCATTTAACCAAAGAAGAAACTTTGATTCTCAATGAGTTCGCAAAACTAAATATTTTATTTTTATAAACAAAATATTTAGTTAAAATATTAAAAAAAATAAGAGAGCAGATGCTCTCTTACCTACATTAATAATTGAATTATTTTACTTGACATATACAGTAGCAATAGCAGAAATACCTCTGATATCAGCACTATGCACATTAGCAGTATCAATCAAAGCACACCTTAGTTTAAACGTATATGTACCTGGAGCCATATCCGTCAGATAATAAGCCACGGGAGCGGTAAAACGAGCATTTAACAATGTTGCGACACTAGCAAATGAAGTATATAAAACAGGGGAATAAACAGTATTCCCTACGTTTTCGATATCAAAAACCAAAGACCCTCCAGCCGCTTGACTTGAGACCAACGGATATCCCGCACCCCATAAGTCCCATCTCAAAAGTACACGATTATTTGCATAACCACTAGGAATAGTAACGACTAAATCTGCACTTTGAAGAGCTGTCATAACAGTTGCAAGCGTTTCAACTGTATTTACTTTTCCATTGAATGACGTTGAGTAAACTTCATAATTTGCAGGACTTGCTTTGGTTGGTGAGAATTGAACGATTGTCCACGTTGCACCTGAGGCACTCCCTGTATTTAATATTTTGACCGATTGATTTGCCAATATTTTGATTGAGTTTTCTGAGTCAATTGTCTCCCCTCCATTTGGATTAACAGTAACCTCGTATGAAGTTGAGTTTAAAATTTCATAAACTCTACCTTGACAATTACAAGCAGCACTTGTTCCCGAAGGCAATGTAAATACAGACGTTGCTGTACCTTTATATTGGAGAAAATAATCATCAGATAATACTTGATATGTAGCAGTAATGATTGATTTGTATTTTCTAGCCAATGACCCATTCACAGCAAGTGTACTTGTTGGGGTCTGGTTTTTAATACCTATATTTCCCATAGAATAGATATTATCTGTATTGCTCAATGCACCTAC
>CAYUFZ010000180.1:0-2593 GCA_964444025.1 uncultured Emticicia sp. | reverse complement strand
ACCATGGCTCTATCCCTGCAAAAGCAGTTCCTGGAGTTTGCCAAGACCCTATTCCACTCGCATTGGAAATAAATACTTTTCCTGCTCCTTCTGTACCATCTGAAATTTTCACTTTTCCAAGAACATCAAGCTTTGCTCCTGGAGTAGAAGTACCAATACCTACCTTAGATGAATCTTTGCTTACAACAAATCTACTTCCACTAGACGACTCTACTTCAAGATTGGTATTATTTTGGATTGTAGTTGGATTCTGTCCAATTTTTACTTGTGCTATTGTAATTGTAATAGATGATAGACAGAGTAAGATAACGATTAGTTTTTTCATTATAGTTGCATTTATTTGAGTTTATATCTATGAGAGAAAATTCTCCCATAGATGATTCTTAAATATTTCGAAAATTACTGTGCTGTCAAGGTCAGATTTCCTCCAGATGGTTTTGTAGGAGAACAACCCGCCCAAAAATCACTACTACCACTGCCACATCCACCAAAGTGACTTTCTGCCCAAATTTGGATTTTATATGTACCTGATGGCAATGCGGCTACACCACTTGTACCACTCATACTTCCGATCGTTGCACTAAAATCACCAACCGAACGAGAAGTACAACCCTGTGCAGATATTAGACCAGAACTTGTGCCATCAAAATAAATCGTGTTGGTTGCGGTATTCACAATTCTATACTTAACCGTTCCTTCCAATGGTTTTGTCGGTGTTCCTGCCGTAACTTTCCCTCTCACTGTGAGTGGACTTCCAGAGAATGACATCTTATAACTTCCACCAACAACCGTAAAGGTATTGCCAATGTCTGTCCAACCAACAGCATAGTAGTCATTTGCACCTTGAGCTCCAGAATTACATGTATAACCCCAATCTTTTGCTGGCAAGCCTGTAATAGCCACATCGACTCCTACTGTACGTGTAAAGGTACAATTCGGAGTTGTGTTCAAAGTAAATACATTGTCACCCTGAACAGTTGGTGCTCCGGTAGCAGTCAGTACAATTGTTTGTGTACCCAATGTTGTAAATGTACCTGTTTTAGCAAATATAACCCCGTTGGTTGTTGCCGACAAATTATATGTACCCAAAGCTGTTACATTTACCTGAATAGTCTGTGTTACGCCTGACACCGTTTTGTTGAGAGCCAAGCTACCAGCAGAAGCATTAGAGCAATTTAGAATTGTCATATCCCCTGTTCCATTGGTACTTCCTGAAGTAATGGCACGAGTAAAACTACAATTTGGCGTAGTATTTAGCTTAAAAGTATCCGTCCCGGCTACCGTAGGCGTTCCCGTTGCTGTTAATATGATGTTTTGTGTACCTTTAATTAAATTTCCTGTACCAGCAAAAGTTACGCCGTGAGCAGTCGCTGCAATACTATAAGAACCTGCTTTGCTAGTAGTAACCTGAATGGTCTGTGTTACGCCTGTTCCTACTGCTGTCCCTTTCGTTAGGGTTCCAGCACTGGCAACCGAACAATTATCAAATGATGTAATGACAGCAGTACCATTTGAAGAGTCATCGATTTGATTGAAACACGTATAAGGACATCCATGGGTAGAAACAGTATCCGATGCGGCAGCACAGCCATACTGAAGTGGACACTTGTCGGCAGCATCTAATATCCCATCACCGTCATCATCGGGGTCAGTGGCATTTGGAATGCCATCTCCATCTAAATCCATGTATTGAAACAAACGATTGATAGACATCTGACGAATTTCTCCATCTGAAACTTTGCTCAACAATAAACTATCTGCTGGAACAGCAGTAGGTTTGTTCTCTAAATAGGCTTTTCCATCACTTTGATTGACACTAAATTTCTTTGCGTTATCTGCCTCAATTTCTAGAACTTTATTCGTCGTAATTGTCGCAGGATTTTTACCAATCTTAACTTGTGCATAAACACTTAGATTTAAGAACAACAGCAATACTAATGTAAGTTTTTTTTTCATTCTTTTTCTGGGTAAAATTATAAAATCATTTAATTCTTTTATTAGACTCTTAAATACAGCAAAAAATATACCTTGGCTGTCAAAATTGCTAAAAAATGGTGACGAACGTCAAAAAATGGTGACGAAATTTTCAAAAAAAAATTATTTTACAATTTTTTTACAAAAATAGACTATTTTTTTTAAAAAAAATCACGCCTTCAAAAAACATACCAACGTTTAGATTTTCACTTATTTTAGCTTGACTGTCCAAATTTCAAACGTTTTTCCATCAGGATTAAAAACAAATAATTTATTGAAAGATTCTGAGTATGAAAGCTTTGCAATAGAAGATGCCGCTAATGGTTTTTTGCCAATAACATTCCCTTTCCAATCAAAAATTGTATTGTTTTTTCCATCAAAAACCACAATGGTTCTTAAATCTTTGCCAAGATTAAAATAACTGATTTTGGATTTAAAAAAATTGGTTTTTTCAATTTGTAATTTGGCTTTCCCCTCACTGTCAAATAGCACCAAAGAAGTCGGTGTACGACGAACAATCAGCCAATCTTTGTGTTCTTGGTCAAATAGAAGTTCAAATATTGTGGATTTATCTGGACGTTCCATCTGAAAACTTACATCCGATTCAGTTCCCAAACTT
>CAYUFZ010000179.1:0-5893 GCA_964444025.1 uncultured Emticicia sp. | reverse complement strand
ACCACAAGCAATCCTTGTACCAAACCCAATGAGCCGGCTTTTAGAATATCCCCAAATATGACGCTCGTTCCTAATAAAACCAAGCCAATTTTAACAAATAATTCGGTAGAAAGTGATTCTCGGAGCCAATCTGGTACCGAAAAGAAATTACTAATGATTAATCCAATACTCAAACTGAATATAACGGCTTCTAAATTCCAATTTTTCAAAAAAGAATTGCCAGCTAAAATCAGTGCCAAAACAGTTAAAATAAATACTATTGGAAAACCTTTCAGTAAAGCCGAAATATTCTTTTTCAAAATTCCTCCAGCAATAATCGCAATCGCATAAACGATTAGAAATAGCCAACACGCATGGGATAAATTACTTAAAGTAAGCACTTTACTCAACAACTCCGATGAGTCTTTCCAACCGAATACTGGATTGGGAATTTTTATTCCTGTCAGTGCCAAGGCAATAATCAGAAAACCACAGATGACGACTGTCCAATCTTCTGTTAATTCAATTATTTGTTTTTTATTCGACATCATACTATTTTTTTAGGTTTGAATTGATGATAAATCTTGATTAATCTTTTTAACCGATAGACTTAATTTAACAAATATACAAAGCTTTTTAGAAATAAAGTATCCTTCAAAGAAGTAATTTCTCGGCAGATAAAGCAAGAAAAAAGGAGTATCTAATTTCCATAGACACTCCTTTTTTAGAAAACCAATATAACAATTTTAGAATTTTAATACGAATACCTCAACGTGATTCCGTACGTACGAGGGTCTCCTAAGATACCCGCATATTGTCCGGCACTTCCGGGAGCTGCCAATAATTGCTCAAAATAATTTTTATTGGCAATATTTCTTCCCCAAACAAAGAATGATATTCCGTTTGATGCTCTAAAACCTGCCCGACTATTGAGCAATGAATAGCCATCAATATTTAAGTATTGCGAAGGAGATGGACTAGAAGAAAACCCTGACCTAAAATATACATCTACGGCAGCAAAATAATTACCTTTCAATCCTAAAAAATTACCTTTTGTAATTGCCTCAATACCAAAAGAACCCGACCATTTAGAAATTCCTGGCAATCTACCTCCCGAAATATCCTTGAAAGCCAAAGCCCCTCCCACTTCTTCTAAAGGAACTGGAGCATTGGTAAACGAAACATATTTTCCGTTGGTATATGCCAAAGCTCCCGTAAATGTAAAATGATTGATTCGAACATTTCCATCTGCTTCCAACCCAAATACACGTACTTTTTCAGCATTTGCCAAATATCCTCTATTGACACCTGGCTCTGGTGTTTGTACTTGGGTTTGATAATTTTTGATTTCATCATTAAAAAATACAAAATTCAATACAGAATTATCCGTTGGCTTGGTTTTGATTCCAAATTCTATATGCTTCACAAATTCGGGTTTTACTTCCGCTAATTCTACCAAAACTTTGCCATTGGCAGTCGGTAAACCTCCAATATTAACGCCCACTGGCTTATAACTCAACGAGTAAGTTGCAAATGTATTCACAGACTTATTCAATTTATATTGAAGAGTCAATTGACCTGAAAAATTTCCGGCAGTTGCTTCAGTATTAAAAGCTTGGTTGGTATAAACAGCATTTTTTAAAGCAATTAGGGCAGGGTCGTTTGTTTCCAACCCACCATACGTTTCTCTTTTATAATCAGCCACTTTTTTGTCGTAATTGTATCGAATACCTGGTAAAACATGCAATTTGTCAGAAATTGCCCAATCAGCTTGACTAAATACTGCCAAACTTGTACTTTGGATACGGTTGGTAGTACGAATACCAAAATTATCAAATAATCCAGGGGTTTTCCAAAGCGGACTATTGGAATTTTGTGCAAATCGCCATTGAGCTGAACCAGCTTCTTCTGTTTGTACGGGGTCTGATTTCAAATCCTGCCATAAACCAAATACACCTAGTACGCCATTCACTTTTGATGATATTTTTCCAGAATATCGAACTTCTTGCGACCATTGTTGGTGTTTGGAATTTCCAGAAGAAATAGTAAATACCGGTAAGCCTGTATAATCTCGGTCATTCAGAGGTGTCCATTGCCAGTATCTCCAAGCAGAGGTAGAAGTTAATGTACCCTTTCCTAATTTAATATCAGCATTGAGCGACACTCCACCCAATTGATTATCAGCCTTTGAAGGCGTATCCAAATCGACAATCCTTTCAAAAGGACTACTATAAGGAAGCGAATAATTCAAATCTTTGATAATGGCATTGAATTGTCGGTAAGCCGCACGTTTGGTTGTGACCACCCCCGCCACAGACCACCCATATCCATTAGGTTTTTGATTGGTGACATCGGCAATAAATGTAATTTTTATTTTATCTGTTGGGGTAAATAATAATTGCCCTCTAAATCCAAGATTATTAATATCATTAATATGTTGTTGGGTTTTTACATTGTATAATAAACCATCTCGCTGCGTACCTGAAAAAGATATTCTTGTGGCTAATTTTTTGCTTAATGCCCCCGAAACAGAGCCTTTTGCTTGAATATATCCATAATTGCCATAACTTAGTTCAAAACTCGCAGATGGCTCAAAGCTAGCTTCACGCGTGGTGATATTGAAAGCACCAGAAGTTGTATTTTTACCAAATAATGTTCCTTGAGGGCCTCTCAATACCTCTACTCTATCAATGTCAACAAAATCTAAAGCCGTAGCTGCCGGACGTGCATAATATACCCCATCTACATAAAACCCAACACCTGGGTCTATTCCATCATTTGTCAGGCCGAAAGTTGACCCTAATCCACGAATGTTTAGGGTAGTATTTCGAGCATTGGAAGCATATAACTGAACCGTAGGAATCAGTTCTTTCAAACGATTTACATTGAAAGCTCCTGCATCTTCAGCTGTTGTTCCTCGAATGACAGAAATCGGAATCGGAATATCTTGAACGGCTTCCTGACGGCGACGAGAAGAAACGACCACATCTGCCAATTGATTGACATCTTGCTTCAATTTAATTTCTACTTTGCTTGAGTTGATGACGATTTCTCTTTTAGTATATCCCACAAACGACACAATCACGGTAAATGGCAGTTTTTGCCCAGTAATTAGAGCAAATTCACCGTTCGCATCGGTTGTAGCTCCATTGGTTGTCCCTTTGATAGAGACCGTTGCTCCTATTAATTTTTCAGCCGTTTGTTCATCGCTTACTGTGCCTGAGACCGTGGCATTAATGACTGGTTTGTCTTGAGCAAATGAAAAGATAGGCAAGAATAAAAATAGCCTTAAAATGCCAAATCGTAGTGTTTTTTTCATGTTAGTAATAATCTTTGGTTTTATAAAGTTTCAAAATTCATTCAAACTATTCTTGAACATTTGATTGAATGAGTACTCTTGTTTTTTTAATTTTCAAACGTGAACACAAAAATACTAACCCTATATAATCTATCAAATTTATAGACTAATATTTTAAAAAATTCTTTTATTATTTTTATAAAAAATAAAATTTGTACTATTTTAAAGAGTAATTTGAAATCTAAAAAAAATAAAGCGGGAATTTGTGTCTTGTTTTTCCGTGTAGCCATAAAAAAAGTCCGATAAATTATCGGACTTCAGAGAAGTGGGCCCACCTGGAATCGAACCAGGCACCTACTGATTATGAGTCAGTTGCTCTAACCGAATGAGCTATAGGCCCAAAACCTTATCGGTTTTTGTGGTGCAAAATTAATACATTCATCTAATACATCAAAATTTTATACCCATTTTTATCAGCTTAAAAACTAAATTTTTCCAATCGGTGTTGTTAAATTAGTTCAAAAGTATTTATATTGTTAATATTACAAACCTTTGGCGGGGAGAAACCTGGTATTTTGGTATGGCAAACAAACGCAAAATTTTCAATGATCCCGTTTATGGATTCGTGAATATTCCAACTGATTTAATTTTTGATTTAATCGAACACCCTATTTTTCAGAGGTTGCGAAGAATCAAACAGATGGGAACGGCCGATTATGTTTACCCTGGTGCATTACATACCCGCTTTCATCATGCAATGGGAGCCATGCACCTAATGGGGGAAGCAATCAAGATATTACAATCCAAAGGTATAGAAATCTCTGAAAAAGAAAAGGAGTCCGCTCAAATGGCTATTTTATTGCATGATATTGGACATGGCCCTTTTTCTCATGTATTGGAACATACCATTTTAAATAAAGTGCACCACGAGCATATTTCGGCTTTGCTGATGCAACATCTCAATATTTATTTTGAAGGAAAACTCAGTACTGCTCTTGAGATGTTCAACGGAACATACCCTAGGGCATTTTTCCATCAGCTCATTTCTAGTCAACTCGACATGGATAGGATGGATTATCTTTGCAGAGATTCTTTTTTTTCAGGGGTAGTTGAGGGACAAATCGGGGTAGATAGAATCATAAAAATGCTAAATGTCGTAGAGAACCAGTTGGTAGTAGAAGAAAAAGGCTTATTAAGTGTAGAAGACTTTTTACATGCCCGAAGGCTCATGTATTGGCAAGCTTACCTACACAAAACCTCTATTTGTACGGAAGTAATGTTGGTTCAAATCATCAAAAGAGCCAGAGAAATCCTCAAAAATCAAGAAATAATATTTGTGACCCCTTCATTTTATTTATTTCTGAACGAAAATGTCAGTTTGGAGGATTTTCAGTCAAAAGATATTTATTTAAATAGTTTTGTCGAAATAGATGATTCAGATATATGGGCATGTATCAAGGTTTGGCAACACCATGAAGACACTTTACTTCGGACTTTGTGTCGAGATTTGCTCAACAGAAATTTGTTTAAAATTATCCTTTCAAACGAGCCAATTCCTTCCGACGAAATCAATAGAATCAAAAAAACGCTATTAGACAAAGGGATTGAATCGGACCAACTCCCCTATTTGGTCATAGAAGGCAGTGTCAGCAACAAAGGCTATATTTCAAACCAAGAAAGTATAAAGATTTTAAGAAAAAATAATGAAATAATAGACATCGCCGAAGCATCTGACTTGCCGACTATCAAGGCTTTAACCAACATCGTCAAAAAATATTATGTATGTTGGGGCAAAAATGTATCTTTGTAATAAATTAGTACAAAAAGAATAATTTTTGTACTATTTCAAGAATAACTTAGAATAGAACAGCGATTTTTAATCGTCTAAACAATAAAAAACAATCGACCCTTTCTCTCTTAATCGTTAAAGGAAAAATTTTATGAAATTTACAGTCAGGCAAATAGCAGCCTTACTTCAAGGCGAAGTGATAGGAGATGATTCTCTCACTATCAACAATTTAGCTAAAATTGAAGAGGGAAAACCAGGAGATATTTCATTTTTATCGAATGAGAAGTATGAACCCTTTCTATACAAAACACAAGCAAGTGCGGTGATAGTTGCGAAATCATTCAAGCCACAAAAAGAGCATAGCACAAGCCTCATATTGGTCGATAATCCCTATATTTCTTTCACTATTTTATTGGAAGAGTATCAAAAAATATTGGATTTTTCAAAAGTTGGTGCGGAAAGCCCCATTTTTGTTGGTGAAAATACCACTTTAGGGCAGCAACTATACCAAGGGGCTTTTTCTTACATTGGTAAAAATTGCAAAATCGGGGACAATGTCAAGATATACCCACAGGTTTTCGTTGGGGATAATGTTACGATTGAAAAAAACACCATTATTTATGCCGGAGCAAAGATTTATTCCAATTGTCTCATCGGGGAGCATTGTGTCATTCATAGCGGAGCAGTCATTGGAAGTGATGGATTTGGATTTGCACCACAAGCAGATGGAACCTACAAAACCATTCCACAATTGGGCAATGTAATTCTTGAAAGAAATGTTAGTATTGGCTCTAATGCCACTATCGATTGTGCAACGATGGGTTCGA
>CAYUFZ010000178.1:3550-5917 GCA_964444025.1 uncultured Emticicia sp. | reverse complement strand
TACATGGATAATCATTTCATAAAATAATCTCAAATCATCTAATATATTGTTAGATAATTGTCTTACATAATCTACTAAGACAAAAAGTCGGCTAATTGATTCAATTAGCCGACTTTTGTCGTTTAGGCAATCCTCTATCAATATAAGAGCTTAAATATCAAGAATTTATAGTAAAAAGATACCCCAAATCTTTATCATTATTCTTGAGAGTAATTTGGGGTTTTGGAGGAATGTCTATATTAATCTTCAAAAAGATTACCCAAACCACCCAACACAGAGCCACTTTCTTTGGTTGTGTTGCCACCATAAGGGCTAAGTCTTTGAATAAGTTTAGAAATCGGTAGTGATTGTATCCATACTTTTCCGGTACCTTTAAGCGTAGCTAAAAATATACCTTCTCCTCCAAAAATCATGGATTTTAGACTTCCCGAACGCTCGATATCAAATTGAAGCTGAGGTTCAAATCCAACCACACATCCAGTGTCGATTCTTAAGGTTTCGTTGTTCAGTTGTTTTTCAATTACAACACCCCCAGAATGTATAAACGCCATGCCATCTCCCTGTATTTTTTCCAGAATAAAGCCTTCTCCTCCGAAGAAACCTGCTCCTAATTTTTGATTAAAATGGATGGAAATACTCGTTCCCATGGCAGCACAAAGGAAAGCATCTTTTTGTACAATTAGAGTATTTCCTAAGATTTGCGATAGGTCAACTGCTTTAATTGTTCCAGGATAAGGAGCGGCAAAAGCAACTTTTCTCTTGATACCCGAACGATTGCTAAAGTGAGTCATGAAGATAGACTCCCCCATGAGCATTCTGCTTCCAGCCTGTAAAAGTTTTCCGAATAAACCTTGTTGAGCTTGAGAGCCGTCGCCCATTTTAGTTTCAAAAGAAATGCCATCTTCCATGAATAGCATCGAACCCGCTTCCGCAATGACGGTTTCGTTAGGGTCTAATTCAATTTCGACAATTTGAATGTCTTCGCCAAATATTTTGTAGTCAATTTCGTGAGAACGCATAGGTTTTGAATGTTTAAATTTGAAACTAAATTAGTAAAAACAATCTTAATAAGGAGAATTTTTTTTGATAAAAGGTTGAAAACTTAATATTGATTGGTTGAGAGCATGACGAGCGTACAAGCTTCTATCGCTTCTATATTATTTTCGGATAATTTTTTTTCAAAATCAGGATTTTCGGTGCCGGGATTGAATATCACCCTTTTTGGGGCGAGAGCAATGACATATTCTATGTAATCTACTTGATTTGTTGGGTTTAAGTATAAAGTAACGGTGTCGATATTTTCTAAATCCAACAAATCGGTATGAATGGGGAGGTTTTCAATCTGCCCACTCTTTTTCCCGAGCAAAAAAATAGGATGTTGGTGTTGTATAAGACTTTTGGCTGCCAAATAAGCATAACGAGCTGGATTGTCGGAAGCACCAATAATTAGGGTATTTTTTTTCATACAAATAAACAAGTTTGATTGATAGGTAAAGGTGAAAAAAAAATATATAAATCAAAAGAATTTTGTATTTGAGACTATTTTTATTACAAAAGCAGTCGCATGAATTTGTACAAAATAAAAGTACAAGATATATTTGCAAAGCCCGAGAAAAAAACAAAAAAATAAAATTCGTTCCCTATTTATGAATAAATTATCTCATTTTTTGCAAATAAATTCATCTTTATAACCCTTTTTTAGAGAAATAGTATTTATAAGTTATTGATAATAAATTGAATATACATTTATTTATAATAATTCTAAATTATTATCATCAATAAAAAAAATATCAAAACATGTTTGATTCAAAACAATCGTAGCGTAGTTTTGCAATCTGAAAAAGTAGGTGTATACTACATATATAAATAAATATGATTCGTAAATTTTATAAGTCAATTTTAGCCTTTGCGTTAGTTGCAAACATTTCTTTCAGTAATGTAATCGCACAAGACGCTGCTCCAGCAACCGATGCCGCCGCCGCGACCTCAGCCGCTCCCGCAGATGGAGGTGGCGATGCAGCCAAAGGAGAGGAATTGTTTAAAAACAATTGTGCTCAGTGTCATGCCACTACCGCAGAAGTAGTAGTAGGACCGGGTCTTGCAGGACTAGAAGAGCGTAGAGATTACGCTTGGATTAAGAAATGGATTAATAATCCGATGGCAGTTATCGCAAGTGGCGATAAATATGCTAATGATCTTTACAACAAGTACAACAAAACTCAAATGACGGCATTTGGGGCTTTTGGCGATGCGGAAGTGAAAGCTATTTTAGCTTATGTAAAAGCATCAGCCGCTCCTGTTGCTACTCCTACTACTGGTACTGCTGTGGCGACAGCTGCTCCTGAAACGGGCGGTGGTAAGTTTATG
>CAYUFZ010000178.1:1396-3540 GCA_964444025.1 uncultured Emticicia sp. | reverse complement strand
ACTTTACTTATCATCATGGCTTTGGTGTTGGTAGCATTGATAGGGGTTTTGCAGGTATTAAACAGATTATCAAATGGTGAAGGAGAGCATCTTTCTTTTGGTGAAAGTTTAAAAGCAAATTTCAAGACAATAGCTGCTAATAAGACTGTTCGTACAGCTGTTATTTGGACATTTGTTTTGTTGGCGACAAAAGCTTCTTTTGATGGAATGTATGGTGTTGGTGTACATCAAGGATATGCTCCAAAACAACCAATTGCTTTTTCTCATAAATTGCATGCTGGCGAAATGAAAATCAATTGTGCGTATTGTCATACAGGAGTCTATAAAGGAAAGCAGTCGGGAATTCCGTCGGCTAATATCTGTATGAATTGCCACAATGCAATCAAGAGAGAATCTCCTGAAATTCAAAAAATTTATACTGCTATCGAAACAAATAAACCAATTGAGTGGGTGCGTGTACATAATTTGCCTGATTTGGCATATTTTAATCACGCTCAACATACAAATGTTGGAGGAATTGAGTGTAAGAATTGTCATGGTGAAATAGAGAAAATGGAAGTTGTGCAACAACGTTCTACTTTGACAATGGGATGGTGTATTGATTGTCACCGTAAAACTGAGGTAAATGGTAAGGATAATGCTTATTATACCAAGTTGATGGAAGCTCATAGCCAAGTAAGTAAGGGGGCTATGAAGGTTCAAGATAATGGAGGATTAGAATGTGCAAGATGTCACTATTAATCCAAATTCATTAAAATAATTCAATTAGAAAGTTTTTAACACAAAAATAAAAGTTCCTTCAAGGAATTAAGGTACTATGGAGAATACTAATAAAAAGTATTGGAAAGGGGTTGAGGAGTTGAAAAATGACATTGGTTTTGTTAAAAATGCCAATCGTGAGTTTAATTTGGACGATATTGATACAATCGAGCCTACTCACCGTCGTGACTTCTTAAAAGTGTTGGGCTTTAGTATGGCAGCTGTGTCATTAGCCGCTTGTGATGCCCCTGTTCGTAAGGCTATTCCATATTTGAATAAGCCTGAAAGCGTTGAGCCGGGCATCCCTAACTGGTATGCATCTACTTACGCAGAAGCAGGTGAATATTGTAGCATTTTAGTAAAAACACGTGAAGGTCGTCCAATTAAAATTGAAGGAAACAAATTATCTTCAATTACAAAAGGGGCAGTAAATGCAAGAGCTCATGCGTCTGTATTAAGCCTTTATGATAATGAAAAATTAAAAGCTCCTCAAAAGGGTGGTTCAGATATTAAGTGGGAAGAATTAGATAAAGAGATTGTTGCAGCTTTATCTAAAGGTGGAAATATTCGTATTGTTTCTAATACAATCGTGTCTCCTACTACCAAAAAAGTAATTGCAGATTTTGTTGCAAAATATCCTTCTGCAAAACATATTACTTATGATGCTAACTCATCGTACGCAATGGTGCAAGCAAATGCAGAATCCTTCGGTCAGGCGGTTATTCCATCGTATGATTTTAGCAAAGCTAATGTTATTGTAGGTGTAAATGCTGATTTCTTAGGAACTTGGATTGCTCCTAACACTTTTGCGGGTCAATGGGCACAAAATCGTAAGTTAGGAAGTGCTAGCGACGGAAAAAAAGCAATGTCTCGTCATTATCAATTCGAGACAGGACTTACCATAAGTGGTGCATCTGCTGATTATAGAGGAATGATTAAGCCATCTCAAGAAGGTGCTTTGGTTGTTGCATTATATAATAAAGTTGCAGGATTGTTAGGTGCTGCAAAAATTGAAGGTGGTTCTGTAGAAACAGAACATTTGGATAAATGTGCGAAAGATTTAGTAAGTGCCAAAGGTGCTGCATTAGTAGTTTCTGGCTCAAATAATTCATCTGTTCAGGTTGTTGTAAATGCTTTGAATAGTTTGTTGGGAAGCTACGGCTCTACCATTGACTTAGGAAATCCTGTCAATTACAAACAAGGAAATGACGTGGAAATGAATGCGTTTATCAATGAGGTAAAAGCTGGTCAGGAATTGTTTGTCATCGAAGCAATGAAAATGGAAAACATCATCCGCTCAGAGCATGAGGTCAAAGTTGGTAAAATTAAGTTTAAAGATGGCGACACCGTTGGCATCGGACAAATTGTGATGACTTTCGAATAAC
>CAYUFZ010000178.1:0-1386 GCA_964444025.1 uncultured Emticicia sp. | reverse complement strand
CTGCGATTTTCTTGTCAAACCCTGTATATGACCATGCAAGAGGTGCAGAATTGGGAGAAAGCCTTTCAAAAGTAGCAACGTCTATCTCATTTGCAGATAGAGCTGATGAAACAGCATCAAAATGTAAATACATTGCACCTGCTCCTCATTATTTGGAGTCATGGAATGATGCAGAGCCCAAAAAAGGATTCTACTCATTAACTCAGCCAACCATTTCTTTGATTTTTGATACTCGTCAGGCACAATCTAGCTTATTAACTTGGGCTGGCTTAAATGCTGACTATCATGCGTATCTAAAATCTAATTGGACAAGCAATATTCTTCAAGGAAAGTCTTGGGTTCAGGCGTTGCACGATGGCGTTTATGAGCCGGGAGCTGGAGCAGCAGCAAGTTCTGCAAGTTTTGCAGGTAATTTGGCTGGAGCAGCAAAAGCAATTGCAGGAATTAAGGGTAGTGGAATTGAAGTAAATATCTATGAATCAGTGGCTATTGGTACTGGTTTACAAGCAAATAATCCTTGGCTTCAAGAAATGCCGGATCCAATTTCTAAGGTAACTTGGGAAAACGTGATTGCAGTATCTCAAAAAACAGCGAAGGAATTAGGAATAGCTCAAGGTGATTGGGCAAAAGTAACTGTAAAGGGTGGAACTATTGAATTACCAGTGTTGATACAGCCTGGTCAAGCAAATGGAACAATCTCAATTGCATTGGGATATGGAAGAACAGCCGCTGGAAAAGCTGGAAATACTGGTCAAAATGTATTTCCTTGGGTATCTAACGGACAGTATTGGACATCTGATGCAAAAATAGAGAAAACAAAAGACAACTATACTTTGGCACAAACACAAACCCACAATACATTGATGGGACGTACAGCCGTTGTACAAGAGTCGGTATTGTCGGAGTATGTAAAAAATGCTAAAGCAGGACGCTACGAGCCTAAAATAGGGACTTCTGAAGGAGAGAAAAGCCCATATCAAATCACTCTTTGGAATGGTCACGAAAAACAAAACCATAGCTGGGGAATGGTTATTGACTTAAATAGCTGTACAGGTTGTGGGTCATGTTTAGTAAGTTGCCAAGCAGAAAACAATGTTGCGGTAGTTGGAAAGGCAGAGGTTGCCCGTGCGAGAGAGATGCATTGGATTAGAATTGATAGATATTATAGTTCTACTTACGAGCATGATGAAGCTTTAGATAAGTACGGCATGATTGACGGATTCAAGAAATTAGAAGAAGCTGCTGAAAATCCAGAAGTTGTATTCCAACCGATGATGTGCCAACACTGTTCTAATGCTCCTTGTGAAACAGTATGTCCGGTATTAGCGACTACTCATAGCTCGGAAGGATTAAACCAAATGACTTATAACCGTTGTATAGGTACAC
>CAYUFZ010000177.1:5497-5923 GCA_964444025.1 uncultured Emticicia sp. | reverse complement strand
TAGGATTCAAGAAGGAGTAAACTCATTGGCAGGCTATGCAGACATTTTTTACAGAAATACCCTTGCTTCTGGTGTCATCCCACAAATTTCTGCTATTATGGGGCCTTGTGCGGGTGGTGCTGTGTATTCTCCAGCCCTGACAGACTTCGTTATGATGGTTGAAAATACCTCCTATATGTTTGTGACAGGCCCGAATGTAGTCAAAACTGTTACTCATGAAGATGTAAGTTCCGAAGAATTAGGGGGGGCAATGACTCACGCCACCAAGTCGGGAGTGACTCAGTTCGTTGCAGCCAATGAAATCGAATGTATCCAGAACATACAAAAATTATTCAGTTATATCCCATCAAATTGCGAAGAACAAGCCCCTGCTCTTTCATACGATTCAAACTCCAATGAAAAACGACCAAAGTTAAACAACTTGAT
>CAYUFZ010000177.1:3110-5487 GCA_964444025.1 uncultured Emticicia sp. | reverse complement strand
CACTGGCTTATGAAGCAAACACAAGCGAAAAAAGGTCAAAATTAACCGATTTGATGCCTGAAAATCCAAATCAGCCCTATGACATGCGTGAAATCATCGAAGAACTCACAGACGAAGGCAGTTTCTTTGAGGTTCATAAAAATTTTGCCGAAAACATAGTGGTTGGTTTTGCAAGAATCGGTGGTCGTAGTATTGGCGTGGTTGGCAATCAACCAGCTGTGATGGCAGGTGTTTTGGACATCAATGCCAGCTTGAAAGGAGCGAGATTTGTACGTTTTTGTGATTGCTATAATATTCCTTTGTTGGTTTTAGAAGATGTTCCAGGATTTCTACCCGGTACCGACCAGGAGTGGAATGGCATTATCTCGCATGGAGCTAAATTATTGTATGCTTTTTGTGAGGCAACAGTGCCAAGAGTCACGGTCATCACAAGAAAAGCTTATGGCGGAGCATACTGTGTCATGAACTCGAAACACATTGGGGCAGACCTAAATTATGCTTGGACTTCTGCCGAAATCGCCGTCATGGGAGCCGCAGGTGCTGCCGAAATTATTTTCAGAAAAGAAATATCCGAAGCGAATGACCCCGTGGCAGAACTTCAAAACAAAGTAGATGAATATACCGAAAAATTTGCCAACCCTTACAAGGCTGCTAATAGAGGCTATATTGATGAAGTGATTAACCCTGAGGATACGAGAGAAAAATTATTGAAGGCATTCAAGATGCTCGAAAATAAGGTAGCAAATCTACCTCGTAAAAAACACGGAAATATCCCGCTTTAAATAAATATTTATTACTCATGCAAAAACAGCCGATTTTCTCAAATCGGCTGTTTTTTTGCTTTTCTTTTAGTATTATTTCAAACTCGACAAATATTCTACCAAATCACGGATTTCTCTCTTTGACAAAATTGAACCCATTGGAGGCATGCTCGAAGGCATATTTTCTCTTTTGGCAACTCTTGCCAAAGGAATTACCAATGGCTCTGCATCGGATGTTGTAATGACTAATTCATGCTCATTTTCTTTCGCCAAAATACCCGTTACTTCTTGCCCATCGGTCAGTTTCAGAGAAACAGTTCCATAACCTGGAGATAATCTGGCACTAGGTTCTACCAAAGCTTGAAGAAGCTGTTCTCTCTTCAAGGTACTTCCAATTTTTGATAAGTTTGGACCTACCGAGCCACCTTCTCCACCCATAGAATGACATCTGACACATTGGGCGGTTGAATTATAATTGAATATTGCATAGCCACTCATTCTATTACCACCAAACAAAGATTCTAAATATTCATCCATCGGAGAAGAAGCAGGCTTCATACCAGCAAGTTTTGTTTTTAATTCCCCTGAGCCACTGCTTTCTACTGCCTCTTTCAACTCTAAAGTAATGCTTGGAGATAACTTATTGTCTTTCAATTCATCTAATAAATTTGATAAAATTTCTTGGGTTTTTTCGATTGCCAATTTTCCCAAAACAACCAATAATTGTTGCTGCTCTTTGATTGTACCTTTTCCAAATACAGTTTTTACTATTTCAGGCAAACTTTCTTTTGATACATTTTCATTTTTCAACAAGCCTAAAGCAACCGTACGAACTTGGTCATTTTTGTCTTCCATTCCAGTACGAATCAATGATTCCATGGCAGCAAACTTCAATTTATCCAAAGCCGGCAAAATGGCTGTTTTTACTTTTGGATTATCGTTTGAAGCATAAATAGCGGCTAATTCATTATTATAATCATTGATTCCCAATTCAGCCAACAATGTTGCAACTGCCATGATTGTCTCTGGATTGGTTTCTTTCAAGAAACCACCAATATTCGGTTGTACTTTGCTACGCACCATCGCTACGTCACGTACAATACTTCCTCTGAATCTTCCATCTACCCTATCTGTCAAGGATGGATTTGCCCAAGTACCCAAAGATGCCAACGCCTCTGCCTTGATTACATCCTGAATATCTGTTCTTTTGGCAAAATTTATCAATAAATCCAATTCTTTTTGCCCTCCAACCCTCAAAGCTGCATTAATTGCTCGACGCAACAGCGGCTCAGAAGTAAATCTATCTTCCGACAACAATGCTGCCAAAGCAGGTAAAGCCTCCGGAATAGACAAGTCATCATTAATTGCCCTTGCCGCTTCTAAAACAATATATTCATCTTTATCATTTAAAAATGCTGCAATTTGAGGACTCGACAATCTTCTCAATACCAAAACGGCTGCCGTTCTTAGGGCTTTACTTGGATGATTTGCCAAAGCAAGCATCGGCTCTGTCTGCCCAATCCTTGCTAAAGCCAATACCGCCGAATGACGCAAATAAACATCCGAATCGTTGTTTCTTTCAAGCATTTGAACCAAAGGATTTACAGCCGCTGGAT
>CAYUFZ010000177.1:768-3100 GCA_964444025.1 uncultured Emticicia sp. | reverse complement strand
CCCAATGCCTCAGCAGCATAAAACTGAATGCGAGGATTTTGGCTTTTCAACAAAGCAAGCAACTCATTTCCAGTATTTTGAAGGCGAATATCCCCAATTACCTTTGCCGCTTGGGCGATTATCTCTTCATCTTTATCATTTAATAAATTCGGCAAAGATACGGCATACGACTTCTCTTGTCGAGCCAATTGCCCAACGCCCCAAATACCATGAATTCTTGCCAATTGACTATTGGTTTGATTAATGGCTTTCAAGAATTGAACATATCCTTTTTTGCCACGATTGACTAATTCAAATTGAGCTTTTTGGCGAACCCTTTGGTCTCCGTAGGCCAATAATTCAAATAATTTATCATCCGTCTGTTTGGTATAATCCAATTGAATCAGCTTTTTTGTATCCTCACGAAGCTCTTTAAAATCATTTTTTTCTTTCGTAACATCCAATTTCCAAACCCGTCCATAGTTTTTAGTATCCCAGCCATTTATCCAATCGGCAGCGTACAAGGCACCATCGGGACCAAAACGTATTCCTGTCGGCAAAATACCACTCACGACATCCTTTTCACCATCCAATTCAAACGATGCCCCTTTCGGTTTCAAACCAAATGACCAAATATGCGAACGAGAAGGACTGCCAACAAATTCAACCAAAAATAAATTATTTTTCCAATCAGATCCCAAAGCTGTTCCTGGATTATAAACCATTCCAGTAGGTCCATTGTGATAATTCATGATTGGAGGAATGATGTATGCCGCTTGCCCTTCCCAGCGAGGTTTATACAATTTTTCGTCCATCCAAACATTGAACTTATTATTTTTAGGGTCAGTATATTTTCCATACTGCCAGTTAGACCTCCAACCAGCATCCGACCCTTCTACTACATGCACCAAACGCTCACTTTCTCCTGGATAATCACCATCATTGTCTGATGAAATCAAATTACCATAATCGTCAAAAACAAATTCATGCGTATTTCTCAAACCCGACGCAAAAATCTCAAAATCACTGCCATCAGGATTTGCACGAGCAATAATTCCTGAATTCGGATTTGCCAATTTCCTTCCATCGGGAGTAGTAATATTTGCCCCAATATCACCAATATTCCAATACAAACGACCATCAGGTCCCTCCACTAATCCAGACATTCCATGTCCTGAAAAACCAACATGAACCCCATATCCATGGCTAATTGATGTTTTTTTATCAAAAACCCCATCTCCATTGGTATCCCTCATACGCCAAACATCCGGAGCAATTGCCACAAACATTTCTTTGGCACGCAATAAAAGCCCTCCAGCGACATCCGTAATTTCATCAAAAAAATCATTTACCACACGCTTGGCAACATCCGCAATCCCATCATGATTTGTATCTTCCAGCTGCCAAATTTCATCTTTTTCTACAGCCAAATCTTTCCAATCATGGCTTCCATCACCATTCAAGTCTTTTAGCCAAGCATTTTCTGTGCTTTTTTCAGGAGCAAAAATCTTATGTAAAAAGGCTCTTCTGTCTTCAACAGTCTGTAAACCAATGGATTCTGTCATCCAATCACGATGCCCTCGTATATCAAACTCCGAATTTTTTTGGCGATTTGTTCGAATCAAATATACCTTACCATCATCATCAATGGTCATAGCGACAGGGTCTGGTGCCAATGAATCCGAAGCCCACAAAGTCATCTGTACACCATCTGCTAATTTGATGGGTGTTTTCTCACGGATTTCTTTGGCTTTGGTTTGAGCCACAGAGGCGTTTTCTTTTACCACCAAAGGCTGTTCTTGTTTAGATAATTTCGCACATGAAACCACAACAGCAACAGACACCGCCGCCATCGAAATTCCCATGATTTTATTCTTTTTGATTGTCATAATTAAGTAGGGTTGAATAATAGACATGCTTGAAAAGCGAAAATAGCAATAGAATCCCGAATTGGCAAAAGACAGGCTCAATTTTGTCTATGAATTATGCAATTTAATCGACAAAAAGTAAAATTAAAAAATACAAAATTCCAAAATATTAGCATGATTTAGTACCTTTTAATTATTTTTTAAAATAATTGTATTTTATATATGAATAAAAATAGGTACTTTTAGGACAAAAAATTGAATATTTCAAATATTTGCTGTAAAATTACAAACCAAATCTAACCTATTAATTTACCTGAAAATATGTACCAAAACCAAGCAAAACAGCCTCGCTCGGAAAAGCAAATTTATACAAAAGAATCGGTGGTTGATACTAAAAAAATCAAACTTAAAAAAATTCTACTGAAGGAACTTTACCTTCAGAAACGAAGAACAATCGGAGAATTATCTCAAACCATCAACCTAAG
>CAYUFZ010000177.1:0-758 GCA_964444025.1 uncultured Emticicia sp. | reverse complement strand
GGTCTTATTGATGAGCTTGTAGCAGAAGAATGGATGATTGAAACGGGTCTAGCTTTTTCAAAACAAGGCCGAAGACCTGCCATTTATGAATTAAATCAGAAGAAAAACTTTACTTTGGTGATTGATATGAACTATCAAGAAACAAATTTTTTCATTGTTAGTCTTAATAGTGAAATTATTCACACCGGAACTACTATCTTGTCGATTGAAAATAATCCTAATTTTATCGATATTTTACTGCTTCAATTAAGTAATTTTTTCATTCAAAAAGGCATCATTCATTCTCATATTTTAGCGATAGGGCTAATATTACCGAATACAATTCTACAGACTGGCAACAAATCGGATCATCATGGCATCAATACTTCTACGATTCATCAACATATTTCTAACCATTTCAATGTACCTTTATACACCCTCAATCACTCGAGAGCATCGGCGTACGGTGAATTTCGATTGGGTTCTGGCAAATGTAAGAAACATTTGCTTTCATTGAATGCCGACGAGGGGCTTAGCATGGGAATTGTGATAAATGGAGAAATTTTTGGCGGAGCTACTGGTTTTGCCGGTGAATTAGGGCATATTCAGATAAATCCAGAAGGGGAATTGTGTACTTGTGGCAAAAATGGTTGCCTAAATACCCTTACTTTTGAACCAACCCTCCATAAAATCATTCAAAAAAGGCTTGAAAATGGACAAAACTCAAAGCTGAATAATCTTCAGGATAATGGTGTCAAGATTAGTATTGAAAAAATCAT
>CAYUFZ010000176.1:0-5934 GCA_964444025.1 uncultured Emticicia sp. | reverse complement strand
GGCAATAACCTAAAGCAAGTCTATGAAAACAACCCATATAGAGGTTATTTATCTTCAATTGAACCCAAAGCCCATTTTGGATTGGGTAAATACAATCGTGTAAAACAAGTTAGAGTTATTTGGCAGGGAGGAAAATCACTCATCCTAAATGACGTAAAAGCAAATCAAACTTTGATTTTGGATGAAAATAGTGCCAAATTACCATTGCCAGAAGTAAACCTACCAAAAAATAATACATTTTTTGAGGAGATTACGCAAAAAGTGAAGCTGGATTATAAGCACCAAGAAGAGGATTACATAGATTTCAATGTTCAGAAACTATTGCCACATAAATTTTCTCAATTTGGTCCGTCATTGGCTGTGGGTGATATAAATGCCGATGGAATGGAAGATGTATTTGTGGGTGGCTCTAAAAATCATAAAGGGAAATTTTTGACTCAGCAAAAAAATGGTTCTTTTCAAATTTCAGACTTGCTACCAGGGAAAGATGGTTCAGAAAAGCTGTCTGAAGATATGGGAACTTTATTATTTGATGCAGACAAAGATGGTGATTTGGATTTGTATGTCGTGAGCGGAAGCAATGAGTCAGCCTCTAATTCGCCTGAATATCAAGATAAATTGTATCTAAATGATGGAAAAGGGCATTTTTCAGAGAGTATCAACGCTTTGCCTCGGTTTTTGAAAAGTGGCTCTTGTGTGAAAGCTGCCGATTTTGATAAAGATGGTGATTTGGATTTATTCATCGGTGGGCGTGTTGAACCGAACAATTATCCGACACCTGTCAATAGCTATATTTTGTTGAATGATAAAGGAATATTTAGAGAAGTAACGGCCCAATTTGCTCCAATATTGAGAAATATTGGAATGATTTGTGATGTTTCTTGGTCTGATTTTGATAATGATGGATGGATGGATTTGGTGGTTGCCGGGGAGTTTATGCCCATTACTTTTTTAAAAAATAATCAAGGAAAATCTTTTAATTTACATCAAACACAAGAAATACAATCGAAAGTAGGGTGGTGGAATAGTGTTGCATCAGGTGATTTTGATAACGACGGAGACATGGATTATATAGTTGGTAATAATGGACTAAATACTTTATTAAAAGCCTCTGAAAAACAGCCCGTTAGTATTTATGCGAAGGATTTTAATAACGATGGTTTTTTTGATGCCATTCCAACAGTTTATTACAAGGATATGGAGGGTAAAAGAAAAGAGTTTCCATTCAACACACGTGATGATTTGGCAAAACAATTCATTCAAACTCGTCAAAGGTTTCAAAATTATGCGAAGTATTCACAGGCAGGAATCAAGGAAATATTAAAACCCGAAGAGCTGAAGGATGCTATTGTGCTTCGTGCAACATTTTTTGAAAGTAGTTATATAGAAAATCTTGGAAGTGGGAAATTTCAAATAAAAGCTCTTCCGATTGAAGCTCAATTAGCTCCTGTTTTTGGCATCATCACGCAGGATTTCGACCAAGATGGTAATTTAGATGTTTTGTTGGCTGGCAATGATTATGGGATAGAAGTTTCTGTAGGACGCAATGATGCTTTCCAAGGTTTGATGCTGAAAGGGGATGGAAAAGGGGATTTTTCAGCTGTAAATATGCAAAAAAGCGGTTTTTGTGCCGAAGGTGATGCCAAAGGAATGGTGAAGATTATCAAGGCTGATGGAAAGTTGATGACTTTGGTGTCGCAAAATAGAAATTATCTTCGTTTGTTTGAGTATCGATATCCAACTAAAAATATCCCTCTTCAGATGAATGATGTATTTGCTTGGGTTACTCTAAAAAATGGAAAAAAACGTAAGGAAGAGTTTTCTTTTGGAAATTCGTTTTTTTCTCAATCGGGGAGAAATTTGATTATCAGTTCAAATGTAAAATCGGTCGAAATTATCGACATAAAGGGTGCTAAACGGCTCATTCCATAAATAATGAAAATATCTGAAGTCTTTCGTTTTTTGTTTGTTTTATTGCTTTGCTATCAGGCTGTTGCTCAGGGAAATTCTTGGAAAATGGAGGGGAAAGTATTGGAAAAAAACAATATGCCTATTCCTTTTGCCAATGTTTTTATCAATAATTCTTCGATAGGAACTTCCACCGATGAAAATGGGAATTTTAGATTAAATATACCCAATCGGATGGTTAAGGTAGAGTTGGTGGTGAGTTTTATTGGTTATGAGTCCGTAAAACAATTATTTCAAAAAAATGTGAACGGATATAAAAATCTGACCTTGGTTTTGTCAAATTCGATTCAATTGAATGAAGTCAAGGTTTATGCCAAGCATGATGCCGAATGGCGAAAGAAATGGAAAATTTTCTATAATGGATTGATGGGGGAGTCGGAATATCTGAAAAATTGTCAAATTTTAAATCCTGAAGTTATTCATTTGGAGCGTACCCAAGATAAAAAAGTGGTAGCAAAGGCACGTGAACCCATCATTATTGTTAATAAGGCTTTGGGCTTGAAAATACGTTTTAATATGGAAAAATTCGAGTCTGATGGGGACAAAACATATTATTCTGGAACTAAATTTTTTGAAAAATTGGATTCTGTTTCTGTGGATTTGGAAAAAAAATGGACGAAAAATCAAAATACTTCGTACAATTATTCTTTTAGAAATTTTTTGGTTTCATTGGCAGCAAATAAAGTCACAGAAAATGGTTTTGAGATTTTTAAAATTGTACAACCCAAACGAATGTATTTTGGTCGAACAACCGTTGCTAGTGAAATCGAAAAAGGGGCGTTGAAACCATGTACAGCTGAAGAAATTTGTTATTATGATAAAAAAACATCAGAATTTGTTCTGATTTCTGAATATCCTTTGATGGTTTTTGTCACGAATAAATACAACCCAATGAAGCTATTTTTTGATTATCCTTATTATTTTTCGGTAGTGAATGTCGTTAATCTAAAAACATATTTCAGTGAGAATGGATGGCTTACAAGGCCAAATGGATTGTTAATTCAGGAATTTTGGGGGAGAGAGGGGTTTTCAAATTTATTGCCTGATAACTATTTGCCTAAAAATAAACAGCTAAGTTTGCCCGATTCTTTGCCATTGATACAACCCAAAAATGAACTTGCGGAACAAAGTTCGTTGAAGATTGTGCCTCCGAAAGAAGTAGTTTTTAATCGAAAAACGGGCATCGCATTGGAAGAAAAAGACAAAAATATGGCATTGGTTTCCGCTGATATTCATGTGAAAATTACTGAATATGATTATCGATTGACTATATTTGATTTATTGAGAAGGATTCCTGGGCTAGTAGTGGCGAATAATCAAGGAACGTATCAAATCTATTTTAGAGGAACTCGCACATTTACGATGGATGCACCGATTAATCCTGGATTAGTATATAATGGGGTATTTCTAGACCAAGAAGATATGATATTGAATATTTTAAATACTTTAAGTGTCAGTGAAATACAAGATTTAGGTGCTATAAAGTATGGCAATGCCGCTGCTTACGGAGCAAGAGGAGCCAATGGCGTGATTGTAATTAACACAAAAAAGTAAATTTTATTTTTTGATTAGTCGGTACAAATAGGGGGCTTTGTTCGGAGCTCCCGTCATTTTTTTTTCAATTCTTTCCAATATCCCTAAATTGAGCATTTTTCTCTGAAAATTCGAACGTACCATTTTTTCATCAAGAATGGTTTCGTATAGGGCTTGAAGCTCATTCATGGTAAAGGTTTCTGGCAACAAATTAAAGCCAATAAGCTTGAAATCAAGGGTGCTTCGGAGAGAATTCAGGGCTTTTTTTACAATGTCTGAATGGTCAAATGCCATGGTTGGAAGCATATTCAAATCATACCAATTACATGATTCCGAAAGCTCATCTGGGCTTGGATTTGCCTTCGAAAAATCAATTAATGCGTAGTAACCAACCGAAACAAATCTATTGAGTAAAAAATGGTTTTCTGAAACAGAATATCCATTATTTTCAAAAATGATTCGCTGAGTACTAGCAAATTGTCTGTTTTTGCCTCCAAAAGTTGCAAATTGCTCTAAATAAATATCCGATAAACCTGTACGCTCTTCCAATACACGTAGAGCGGCTTCTTCCAAATCTTCATTTTTTCTTATAAATCCTCCGGGTAAAGAATGTAAATTACTGCCGTTGTATTTTAGGAGAAGCACTTTTAGCTGTCTTTGATAAAATCCTAAAATGACACAATCGATTGAAATATTTGGCAATAAATCTTCACTACGAGTAAGCGTACTGACGAAATTATATCTACTTTGCTGCATTCCACTTATTTATTAAGTATTTTTTGTGTGTTGGGTAATAAAAGTGGCAAAATACAAAAAAATATTATTATAATTAAATTATTATTTATAAGAAGTACTAAAATTTATTTCTTCAAGCTCTAAAATGCTTCTTTTGGTGTTCTATCTGAATGGAACGATGCCTACTTATATGATATTTTGACTAAACAATCGCCTCCAACATTAAAAAATAAGTGTTTTATCGGGTATCCAAATCAGTAAAAAATATAAAGAAATCTTGAAAAATTGGAATAGCTATTGAAAAATATGAGCAGAATCATTTTTAAAGTTTAATAATTTATATTAAATTTATATTAAAATTCAGTTAATAAACTGATTATTAAGCAAATACATTAGCCACAAAAATTACTATTGCTATGGATACCCAAAAAAAATTAGGGAAAACTCTACTTTTATCTCTTGTTTTGTTCGCTTTTTCTTGTGAAAAATATGCAGAACCGATGACAGAATCATCGGTTGAAACAACCGCAGCTCTAAGTGTCAGAAGTTCTGCTCGAACCACCGTTGGAGACGTTGTCCCGAACCAATTGCTTGTTAAATTTAAGTCAGGAACAAGCCCTATTAAGATGTCACAAATCCTTCAAAAAATTCAGGGAAAAGTGAATGAAAAAATTGAAACAAAGCAGATGGTACGTGTAGGTAATTCTGGGGAATTGTATTTGATAGATGTTCCTTTAGCGACTTTTGATGCCATCTCGAAGGTCAAGGGAAGTGCTGAAATACTATATGCTGAACCCAATTATATTTATTATCACAGTGCAACAGCAAATGATGTATATTTTGCCAATAATTCTCTTTGGGGAATGTATGGCACTTCTACAAATCCAGCCAATCAGTATGGAAGTCAAGCCGCAGCGGCATGGGCCAACGGAAAGACGGGTTCAGGAACTGTTTACGTAGGAATTATTGATGAAGGATATATGTATGCCCATGAAGATTTAATTGCTAACTCTGGTACTAATCCAGGAGAAATAGCAGGAAATAGAAAAGATGATGACGGAAACGGCTACATTGATGATGTGTATGGTTGGGATTTTGATGGTAAGAATAATACAACTTTCGATGGCGTTAATGACGACCATGGCACCCACGTAGCAGGAACAATCGGGGCTGTGGGAGGTAATAGCAAGGGCGTTGCGGGTGTTTGCTGGAATGTAAAACTTCTTAATGCTAAGTTTTTGGGTACGAGAGGGGGGACAACAGCCAATGCAATCAAAGCCATTGATTATTTTACGGATTTGAAATTGAGACATAAAATTAATTTGGTGGCAACCAATAATTCTTGGGGAGGAGGAGGTTTCTCGCAAGCTTTACAAGATGCCATCACTCGTGCAAACAATGCTGGAATCCTATTCATAGCGGCGGCAGGAAATAATAGTAGTAATAATGACGCTGTTGCAAACTACCCTTCTAATTACCCAGTTGCGAATGTCATTGCAGTTGCTTCCCTCACTTCGGCAGGGGCTGTATCAAGCTTTTCTAATTATGGCTTGTCGAATGTAGATTTGGGAGCTCCAGGTTCAAATATTGTTTCTACTGTGCCAGTGACCATTCAGGGTAAAAAAATTGCTTCGGGATATGCCAGTTATAGCGGTACTTCTATGGCAACTCCCCACGTGACGGGGGCAGTCGCTTTAT
>CAYUFZ010000175.1:0-5951 GCA_964444025.1 uncultured Emticicia sp. | reverse complement strand
AAATGATATAAGAGATGACAGACATTTTTGCTTGAATTGAACAATTTTCTCGGTAATATGGAATGAAGCAAATCCATATAAAATTTTGAATATAAGTCAAATTCAAAATTTAATTTTCAATTTTTCTTAAATTTTCCTATTTAATTTGTTTTTTTAAAAAAAAGAAATCATATTTGCGGCATTATATCATGCCATGAGTTTCATAAAATAGCCCGAAGACTAATGAGAAAGAAATTATTTCATTCAAAATTAGTTTAAAATGAATTTATTATTGTTGGTTGTCTTACCAACCCACTCATGTGCGGTCAATCCACTTGTTCATCTCTTTTATTTCACAAAGAGACATTTCTTCTTACTTCCAAAATTCCTTGATAATCAAATTTTTCCGATTAAAATAGAACGATGATTAGCCTTATTTAAGCTCATGTGTATCGAGCTAAAAAAGGAGTTTCTATATTTTACTTATATTTTCAACAAAAGTCCCAAAATTAATGATGAAACCAAGAATTTTACTTTTTCTTATCGTACTATGTTTTCAAGGTTTTGCCCAAGAGAAGCCCAAAACAGACACCACCAAAACATCAAAAATGACCCAATCATCGGTAGATGACAGAGCCAAAAAGCTATTGCCCCAATATGCACCACTTTCGCCTAATGCCACGAGTTTTCAAAAATTTGGAGATTATCAGGTAAATCTGGCAACCGGAATACCCAACATTTCCATTCCACTTCTGACCGTTCAAGAAGGGGGTTTGGCTATCCCAATAAGCCTAAATTATCACGCAGGGGGATTCAAGATGAACGAACAAGCCTCGTGGGTTGGCTGGGGATGGGCATTAGATATGGGAGCTTCGCTTAATAGAACTGTACAAGGACTAAAAGATGATAAAGATGGAGGTAGCTACCTCACGAATCCCATTACGGCGGCTCGTGATTTTTGCTATAAAAAATCAGACTTCGATTATGGTCAATCTGTTGTTTTAAATCAGATAGATACTCAGCCAGATATTTTTTCATATAGTATTCCTTCCAAAAGTGGCAAATTTATTTTAGGGCAAAATGGCAATTCCCCTTTCAAAATTCCAGAGTACCCTATTCAAATAAATCATTCAGGAAGCCCGAATATCAGTACCTTTCATCTAATCAATGATGATGGCGTAGCATATACCTTTGGAGAGGGCGAAAGTCAGAATGTAATTAGCGGAAATAGTACCCAAAACTATATTAGCAGCTGGTTAATCACGCAAATTCGTTCGGCTAATTCAGATGATTTCATCAACTTTTCATATCAAAACGGAGGAAGTCAGTTTCTAAGTGAAAAACAATGGTTTGCATCAATTATTTACAATGCTGTCGGGTATTATTATTCTAATAGTACTAGCTTCATACCCAATTACACCGTTGTGAGTACAACAATAAGCCAAAAAAATCCCTATAAAATAACCTATTCCAACGGAGAAATAGAATTTATACAATCGGTTGCAGGAGAAAGAAAAGACCTCACAAGCAGTCAATTCTTAAAACAAATAAACGTCTATAACTACGAAAATAACGTAAAAACGTTGATTAAAGTAATCAAATTTAATTATTCTTATTTTAACGCTGCTAGTCGTTTGAAACTTGACAAAATCATAATCACCGACCAGCTCAGTACCACAACGGAGGAATATTCGTTCGACTATTGGACCAATACCTTTTCATGGAATGATGCCACCGATAACGAAAAAAAGGATTTTTTCGGGTATTACAATGGAAAGCCAAACACACACCTGATTCCGGTTAGTAGCTATAATGGCATTCCGATTTTAGGCGGTGCAGCCAACCGTTCAACTGTGGATACATACATGAAGTCGGCGGTATTGAAACGCATTAATTTTCCAACAAAAGGATATACCGAGTTTGACTACGAAACAAATAAATTTAGTGATGGAACCAATGTGTTATTTGCAGGAGGATTACGGGTTAAAAGTATAAAAAATGTAAGTGCTGGAAATACAACCTTGAAACGCTACGAATATGCTTCAAGTGCAGGCACGGGCGTGGGAAGGCTCACCACCAATTGGACTCCTACAAGTGCAGGACAGCCCCAAATCCAACACTTACTTTATGACGACCAAGAAGGGAATCAAAATTCTTTTGGTAGTGCAGACCAAGCTTCATTTACTCAAAGTGGAGGAGCTGTTGATTTTAATACAATGGACTCCGCTCCTGTCTATTATACCAATGTGACAGAGTATTTCGAAGAATCAAGCGACCCAGTCAAAAATGGTAAAAATATCTATACATTTGATTTTGAGAATGATATAATTGTCAATGCCCCCACCTATAAAACTAGGATGGTAAAACCCTGGAAACGAGGTAATTTGTTAAGCAAAACGACCTATAATAACAGCAATATTATTGCTACCTTATCGAATCAATATACCGAACTACAATCTAACACCCGTCTGGCGGGAGCGTTTGTGAATGTACCAAATGTATATCAAGGCTTTGGAGGTTCCACTTGTGCAACGGGTTTTAATGCAAATTTACCCGAAATGGTTTATGGGGCAGTTACTTATCACACAGGCATCAATTTGCTTAGTACGACTACCAATCAAGTAGATAATGTGGCGACCACTCAGACAAATACTTACAATGGTGAGCTGTACACCGTACAAACAAGCACAAATAATAGTCAAACAAATAACATATTGACAGAAAAATATGTATATCCCTCTGACCCCTCCTATGCCACAAATACAATAGCAAAAGAAATGTTGGTAAGAAATCAACGAAATACAATGTTAGAAACGGAGGTTAAAGAAATTATTTCAGGTGTTGCAACAATATTACATAAAGATAAAAAAGTATATGGCTTATATCCAGGAGCCAATGCCCGAGGCTTGAGCAATAATCTCTTACCAAGTGAAATTTGGATTGCTCCAAAAGGAGGAAATCTTGAAAAAAGAGCTTATTTCGTAAGTTATGATTCTAAGGGAAATCCAAGTAATTATGTCGTTGACGACCTCCCAATTTCGCTTTTGTGGGGATACAATGATGCTTTACTTCTCGCTGAAGCAAAAAATGTTAGCCTTTCTAACTTCAATAATACTCTAAATGCTGCTGGTATCAAAGCTGTTGCCATGAGTTCGACCACACTTTCGGTATCTCAGCTTTCGCAAATAAAAACCCTCCGGGATAATCTACCCAATGCACAGATTTCTTGGTTTAGCCATCGTCCTCAAATTGGCGTAAGCAACATCGTATCGCCTAATGGGCTTATGAGTAGCTTCTCTTATGATAAACTCAATCGTCTAAGAAGCATAAAAGACCACAACGGCTATCTTACAGATGTATATTCATATATCTATACTTCTTCTAGTCCTAATCCTTGTGCCATTAGCCCTCCTAGTATTGCCCTTGGCCCGACAAGCTTATGCGATGCTACCCTAAATGCCTCTGGTTGTAATGGTACAGTCAGTTGGTCGAATGGGGCTTCCGGAACAAGTATTACGGTAGCTTCCAAAACTTCAGGCTCATACTCAGCTACATGTACGTCGGCTGGATGTACCAGTGCTCAGTCCAATATCATCACCCTCCCTTCCTTACCCTCAGGCTGGAATAGTGACGATATCGGAACTGCCAATGGCTGTACCCAATACGTAAACAACGCTTTAATCCTAAAAGGTAGTGGTAGCATTGGTGCCACAGGCTCAACCAACGATTCTTTTCATTGGGTCTATAAAAAATTATCTGGTGATGTTACGGTTATTACCAAAATTGCCTCTATTCCCGCTGTTGATGGAAATCGTGTTGGGCTAATGCTGCGAAACTCTCTCAATAATAATAGTACCGACTTCTCTTTGTTTCAAGATGGAAATACTTATGTAGGACTCTTTCGTAGAGAAAATGACGGAAATTCAAATGTGTTCTCGGGCTTTCAGCAAGCGGCATTGAATGCTACATGGCTAAAAATTGTCAAAAAAGGAAACTTGGTGTCTTTCTACTTTAGCACCAACACAAATCCCGAATCAAACAATGCGTGGAGCAATGCTTTTAGCTTAGTCAATGGTGCAAATTTTCCACAGACAATAAACTTTTCTACGGATTTCTATCTCGGATTTGCGATTTGGGGAAATACGAATCAAGCCTCTTTCTCTAACATTTCTATCAACGGTCAATCTTTCTAATGTTATGAAAAATATCTTTTTCTTATTTATATCTATTCTTTCTCTCAAAGGGTTGGCTCAGACTATTCCCAGTGATAAAAACGCCATCATTCATAGCAAATTCAGGGTCGCTACCACCAACGAAACAGACGCTAATGACCCCAATAAAGCCGTCATTTCGGTTGCATATACCGACGGTTTGGGACGAAACATTCAAACCATTGGCTATCAGCAATCGCCCAATAAAAAAGACATCGTATCCAATACGGTTGAGTTCGACAAATTCGGAAGGGTCATTCGTACGGCTCTCACAGCACCCACCACCAACAATACAGGCTCCTACCAAACTAATGCCTTTGGGCTAGCAAATACTTTCTATGGAGATGCCTATGCTTATGCGGCTACTACTGCTTTTGACAATTCGCCCTTAAATAGGGTTCGGGAGCAGTACGGTGCGGGAAATGCTTGGAGAAATACTAACAAAAAAATACAAAATTTCGATGAATCGGCAGGAACAGATATTCGATACTACTATTTGGACGGTAGCGGAAACATTATATTATCCGGCTCATACCCAAGCAATAGTTTGTATAAAAAACGTACCATAGACGAGCAAGGACATACTAGCATCGAAATAACAGATAAACGGGGAAGAGTAATACAAAAACAAATTCAAGAAAACAATGCTGGAACATCTTTCTTGACAACTTATTATATTTATGACGGAGCTGGGCGTATTTTGGCAGTCATTCAGCCCGAAGGATACGAACTTAATGCCAGTATTAATAAAAATTCTGATAATTGGAATAAATGGGTGTTTGCCTATGAATACGATTATAGGGGGCGAATGCACTTCAAACATATCCCAGGGGGGGGCGATGAATACATGGTTTATGACAAATGGGACAGGTTGGTTTGGTCGCAAACTCCACTCCAAAGAGAATTGGGCAGATGGTCGTTTTACAAATACGATGTGTTTAACAGAGAAATCTTCAGAGGTGAAAAATCAGAAAGTAGAGCTTTACTTGCCTTAGAAAACGAAGCTTGGGCTTGGACAGGCGACCGTTACGAAAGTAGAGTCAGTGGTGGGTTGTTTTACTCTTATTCCAATAGCTATCCGCAGCTATTCAATGATACAGACATCCGACAGGTTAATTATTACGATAATTATAATAATTGGCTACCTTCGGGCATGGCTTTTGCCGATGGAGGCACGGCATTTCATCCCCAACACCCAGAAGCACAAGGCTTGATGGTCGGCTCTCGCACACGAAGCTCCATCGATAATGCTTGGCTCGTTTCGGTATCTTATTATGACAATAAAATGCGAGTCATTCGCACTTTGGCTCAAAACTTGTTTAAACAAATCGAAATCCTCGATACCGAATACAACCACGCTGGAGAAATAATTCAGACCAAAAAAATACACAAAAACCAAACGGGAATTGCTACTACCGAATTTACTAAAAACGAACTCGACCACGTAGGAAGGGTAAAAAAAATCTCGCATGGGATAAATGCTTCCTCGTTGAAAGATGTCGTAGCCATCTCCTATGACGAAATCGGTAGAGTATCTCAAAAGAAAATTCTACCTGGGGTATTTAGCATCAATAGCAATTTCTCACTCAAACTCAAAGCTTTCCTTGCAGGATCTATGCAGATTGGGGCATCTCTCATGTACGACAGCCTGAGAGCCAAACAACTCATCCCCCTAAATGAACCTTATTCGGCGTTGGCAGGAAAATTTGTCCATACTTCTGGGGCTGGTGGAGATAAAATAACCTCTCAAGTTCTCAATGC
>CAYUFZ010000174.1:0-5985 GCA_964444025.1 uncultured Emticicia sp. | reverse complement strand
CTTGCAAATCAGGAGATAAATCAATCTCTTCGGCTGTCCAAAAAGATGCTTCATGTTTTTTGTAAAATTCCCAAATATCATTGTGCTTGATTGGAAAAAGAACGAATCTGGTTTTGTCCTCTATCAGTAGAGGTTCAACTTGCATTAGTTCTGCGTCTGTCATTGTATTGAAATAGGTTTGTATTTGTTAGTTCGATTTTATATTGAATTATTGGAAAAATATTATTCCAAAACTACTGATATAAACAATCAAAAAAAAACAATTTTTGTTTTTTCTGATAATGGTTTTTTTTGCCAAAGCATATTTTTTTCAATAATTCCTTTAATTTTACAATAAAATCAACCTTTAATCATTTTCTTAAGATGTTAAAAAAGACACTTTTAGGTTTTTCTGCAATCTTTGTTGTGGCGGTAGGAAGCCTATATACCGAACCAATGGCTCATATCAAAAATTTTTTGACTTGGGGCAAACATTCGATTTTTGATTTCAGAACGCATCCAACCCAGCTCATTTCCAAAGCCGAGATGCCACAAGTTTGGGAGAGGGATTCGTTGTATAATACGATTCATATTTCGGATTCATTGATGGCTCAAATTGACTCGAATGATACGCATGCTTTTTTGGTGATTCAAAATGGAAAAATATTATATGAAAAATACTTCGATGGCTATACCAAAGATAGTATTAGTGGTTCATTTTCGGCTGCTAAAAGTATCATATCGATGTTGATTGGGATTGCTTTAGAAGAAGGTAAAATAAAATCATTGGATGAACCAGTAGGCAATTATGTTCCTCATTTCAAAGAAGGCAATTTGTCTAAAATTCGCATCAAAGATTTATTGACTATGAGTTCTGGTACTAATTATAGCGATTCTGACCAGAGTTATTTTGGATTGCATGCCAAATTATATTATGCAGATAATGTGGAATATGTTGTCAATTCAATGGAAGCGAAAGAGCCAGCGGGAGTCAAATGGCAATATAGAAGTGGCGATACTCAAGTACTTGCTTTAATCGTAGAGAAAGCATTTAATAAAGGTATTTCGCAGCTAACCCAAGAATATTTCATGCAACCAATGGGGGCAGAACACGATTCTCAATGGCTTTTAGATGGAGATAGAAAACACGAAAAAGCCTTTTGTTGCTACAATGGCATTGCACGCGATTATGCAAGATTTGGAGCATTGATGCTGAATCTTGGAAAGTGGAAAGACAAGCAAATTGTGCCACAATCATATATGGAAAAAGCTCTGAAACCAGCATCTTATTTACAAGACCCACAAGAAAATAACAAACCAGTGGATTTTTACGGCTATCAATTTTGGATTGTGAATCATAAAGGCTTGGCTGTACCATCGATGAATGGACTTTTTGGGCAGTATGTTTATGCCATCAAAGAAAAAAATGCCATTGTGGTACGTTTGGGAGAAACCGCTGTCACTAAGCCGATTCACCATTATCAACCCGAAAATTTCTTGTATATTGATGCGGCAATGAGTATTTTAAAATAAATTTTTTAACGCTTAATTATGGAATCATCAGGAGTGAAATTTAGAGCATTCATCGCCATTATTATGGCAGTAGTTGCCCTTTTTAGTTATTATGGCAAAAATCAAGTAAATCCCATTACTGGAGAGAAACAGCACATCGATCTTACGCCCGAGCAAGAAGTAAGCATTGGCTTGCAAAGTGCCCCACAAATGGCACAGGAGTACGGAGGTGTCTATCAAGATAATTCGGTGCAGCAAAAAGTAAAGGAAGTGGGGTATAAGATTGTGGCACAAGTTGAAAATGAGGCAAAAATCAAAAATATTCATGTTCCGTACCAATTTGATTTTCATGTATTGGCAGACGACCAAACTGTCAATGCGTTTGCACTGCCTGGAGGGCAAATTTTTATCACCATCGGCTTATTGAAAAGACTCAGCACAGAGGAGCAACTGGCGGGCGTATTGGGGCATGAAGTTGGACACGTCATACACAGACATTCGGCTCAACAAATGGCTAAATCTAATTTTTATCAGGGTTTGGTTGGAGCTGTGGCTACGGCAACCTCAGATGGGCATAGCGGCTTAGGTGCAGCACAAATAGCTCAATATGTTGCCCAAATTCAGCAGATGAAATTTGGTCGAGAAGATGAACTTCAGTCGGACGAATTTGGTGTCAAATACATGATTGAGGCAGGGTATAATCCGGAGGCGATGATTGAAGTAATGGAAATACTGAAACAAGCTGCCAGAGGCGAAGAAAGAGAAGAATTTATGAGTACCCACCCAAGTCCAAGCAATCGAATCGCCAAAATAAGAGAGCATATAGCCCATTATTCAAATAAATAATTTGGCTTGAAATAGTTTAAATAATAATAAAATTAATGCTATTTTCTTTGCGTCAAAGTCTAAAAAATGCTTAATTTTAGGCATGAACAGAAGAGAATTTTTAGCAACAAGCATAAGTGGTACTATTTTGGCAAAAAATGATTTTAATTTGCCAAAAAAAACCATGAATACACAAATCAGTGTATTTTCCAAGACGCTGCATTGGATAGCAGACCCACAAACCTTGGCTCAGACGGTAGCTGAATTAGGTTTTAATGGCATCGATTTAACTGTCAGACCCGATGGCCATGTATTGCCTGAAAAAGTTGAAAAAGACTTGCCAAAGTTTGTGGAATCTGCTCATTTATCGGGTATTTCTGTCCCCATGATTGTCAGTAATATTCTGCAAGCCGACACCCTTTCTCAAAAAGTAATAGAAACGGCGGCTAAAAACCAAATTGCTCATTATCGAATGGGGTGGTTTCGCTATGATATGGAAAAAGCTATTCTATCGCAGGTACAACTATTCGCCGAAAATGCTCGTCAATTAGCTATTTTTAACGAAAAGTTTGAGATTTCAGGAGAATATCAAAACCACGGAGGCTCTAATTTAGGGGCTTCGCTCTGGGATATTGCCCCCATCCTTTCGACCATTCATTCGCCCTATTTTGGTTTACAATACGACATCAACCATTCAATGGCAGAAAGCGGAGCTAATTGGGAAACAGCTTTTCGTTTGATTCATTCTCACATTAAAAGCATCGCCATCAAAGATTTTAAATGGTCGATTCAACAAGGAAAACTTGTAAAAGTTGCTTGTCCCTTAGGAGAAGGGATTGTAGATTGGAAAAAATACTTTCAATTATTGAGAAAATATCAGATAAATGTACCCATAACGATTCATTATGAATACGAACTCGGAGGGGCTGAAAATGGCTCAAGAACACCGAAAATTGACAAGAAAGAAATTCTTACAGCCATGCAAAAAGACCTTTTATTGCTGAAAAGTTGGCTGAAAGAAGCTGAATTATAAATTTTAAAAATATCAACCCTTTTTGTAATGATTGCAATTAATCATCAAATCCAAGCAAAAGATTTAAAAGACAAGTTGGATAAGTTTTGGCATATTTCTGCCGAAAAAATCTATGCGATTGATAAAAATTATGATGTATCGAAAGGTTCTCCAGTATTTACCGTAAAAGGGAAATACACTACAAGAGGATGGACAGAATGGACGCAAGGCTTTCAGTTTGGTTCGGCGATACTGCAATTTGATGCCACCGGCGAACAAGAGTTTTTAGAAATAGGTAGAAAAAATACCTTAGAAGTGATGGCTCCTCATGTTAGCCACATAGGTGTCCACGACCATGGATTCAATAATGTCAGTACCTACGGCAATCTCTTACGCCTGATGCGAGAAGGCAAAACACCTTTCAATGTTTGGGAAAAAAACTTTTATGAACTTGCCCTCAAGATTTCGGGTGCTGTACAAGCTTCTCGTTGGACAAACATAAAAAATGGAGGATTTATCCATTCTTTTAATGGAGCCCATTCTCTTTTTGTCGATACGATTCGGTCGTGTCGGGCATTGGTTATCAGCCACCAATTAGGGCATGTCTTTCAGGCAGAAAATGATATAAAAATTAATTTGCTAGACCGTGCTTTGCAGCATATTAAAGCAACGGCAGATTATTCAGTCTTTTATGGCGAAGGAAGAGATTCTTATGATATTTTAGGAAGAACTGCTCATGAAAGTATTTTTAATGTAAAAGATGGAAATTTTCGCTGCCCTAATTCACAACAAGGATATACAGGCTTTTCGACTTGGACAAGAGGTCTTGCGTGGGCAATGTGTGGTTTTGCGGAGGAACTTGAGTTTTTAGAAACTTTATCCGATGAAAGTTTAGATAGTTTAGGTGGCAAAAAATATTGGGAGAATATCTTGTTGAAAGCCGCTAAGGCTACTTGTGATTTTTATGTTCAACATACTCCGATTGATGGAGTTCCTTATTGGGATACTGGGGCCCCAAATCTACATAAACTTGGTAATTATCTTGAAGAAAAAGCAAATCCTTTCAATGATTTTGAACCAGTCGATGCCTCGGCGGCGGCAATTGCAGCTCAGGGCTTACTTCGATTGGGCAATTATTTAAAGCTTAAAGGAGATACGAATGTAGGGAATACCTATTGGCAAGCAGGACTTACGGTATTAGATACCCTTCTGACCGAACCTTACCTCAGTACCGATTCTCAGCATCAAGGCTTGCTTCTACATTCGATTTATCACCAACCCAATGGTTGGGATTATATTCCTGAAGGAAGTAAAATTGCTTATGGAGAATCGAGTATGTGGGGAGATTATCATTTTAGGGAAGTCGCTTTGTACCTCAATAAAATTATTGATAACGCTCCATACTATACTTTTTATAATTGTCTGTAAAAAATTCATCCTAAATACCGAAAAAATGACTGGAAAATTTAAACCAAAATATACAAGAATTGCCCAGCTGAAAACAGCGGCGGATTTGAGGAAATATTTAGAAGAAAATGAAGTGAAACTCGATTTCGATGAACATTTATTAAGCAAAGAAACATCTCCTTTTGGAGAGAAAATACTCCTGAAATCAGGTAAAACTATCGGCAATAGACTAAGTATTTTGCCTATGGAAGGGTGGGATGGAACAGCAGACGGAAAACCGAGTGATTTGACCAAACTTCGATGGGAGAAATTTGCCATTAGTGGGGCTAAATTATTATGGGGCTGCGAGGCAGTGGCAGTTTCTCACGAGGGTAGGGCAAATCCAAGACAATTGGTCATGAATGAAGCAAATTTCTCAGAGTACCAAAACTTATATCAACTGTTAATCGACAAGCATAGCGAAAAATTCGGGAATACAGATGATTTAGTTATTGGCTTGCAACTTACTCATTCGGGGCGTTTTTGTAAACCCAACGATAATACAAAATTCGAATCCAAGATTCTTTATACTCATCCGAAACTCAATAAAAAATTTGGTCTTGCAGAAGATTATCCTATCATGACAGACGACGAAATTGACCAATTGATAGAAGAATTTGTGGCAGCGGCTGTGTTAGCACAAAAGGCAGGGTTTCATTTTGTAGATATTAAGCATTGCCATGGCTATTTAGGGCATGAGTTTTTGAGTGCGTACGACAGAGAAGGAAAATATGGTGGCAGTTTTGAGAATCGTACGAGATTCTTACGAAATATTGTAGAAGGAATTCGGATGAATGCCCCAGGATTGGAGATAGGGGTTCGTCTAAGTGCAATTGACTTTGCTCCTTTCAAAAAATCTGAAAATGGAGTGGGAGAACCAGATTTACTTGCCGATAATGCCTATAAATATGCCTTCGGTGCAAACGAAACAGGTACAGAAATTGATATCAACGAACCTATTGCCTTCTTGGAACTAGCACAATCCCTCGGGATTCAGTTGATTTGTGTGACAGTCGGAAGTCCTTATTATAATCCACATTTGATGCGTCCTGCATTATTTCCGCCTTCAGATGGATACCAACCACCAGAAGAGCCAATGATTGGGGTAGCTCGAATGATTGACGTAGCTGCCGCCTTGAAGGAGTCTTTTCCAGACTTAGTAATTGTTGGTTCAGGATTATCCATTATTTGGAAAGTTTTATAGCCAGCAA
>CAYUFZ010000173.1:377-6055 GCA_964444025.1 uncultured Emticicia sp. | reverse complement strand
AGAATTCCTTTCTTAGCATCTTTATTGATGGTGGGTGTTTCTTACTTGATTCGTAAAAATATGCACGAATCTCCACTATTTGCAAAAGTTAAATCAGAAGGAAAAACCTCAACAAATCCATTGAAAGAGTCATTTGGAAACAGACTTAACTTTAAATTTGTATTATTAGCATTATTAGGGGTGACAATGGGACAAGGAGTTGTGTGGTACACAGGACAATTCTATGCCATGTCATTTATCGAAAAAGTAATGAATGTGCCAAAAGAGCAAGTAGATACCGTTATGATTTGGGCATTGTGTTTAGGAACACCATTTTTCGTGGTATTTGGTTGGTTATCAGATAAAATTGGCCGTAAGTGGATTATGATGGCAGGTATGTTGGTAGCGATTGTATCTTATCGTACTATTTATTCAAACATGTATGACACTGTTGATATTAAAAATAAAACAGAAATCACAGAAAAGGCTACTTCATTGGCAGAATTGAAAGAGAACCTAAAAAACAAAAATGGTGGAGTAGATTCGGTTTATACAAAAACCAAAGAATTTACTGATGGAACGACATACAAAGAAGTAAAAACAATCACTTTGAATAATGGAGCAGTCGATATGAAAGATGGCAAACCATTGGTTGAGGTAAAGAAAACAGTCAACATCAATGATTCAGACAAATGGACATTGATTATGTGGGTATTTATTCAAGTTATTTTCGTGACAATGGTATATGGCCCAGTGGCAGCGTTCTTGGTAGAGATGTTCCCAGTAAAAATCCGTTATACCTCTATGTCATTGCCATATCACGTAGGAAATGGAATCTTTGGTGGATTATTGCCAGCCATTGCAACATTCTTAGTAACCAATGCAAAATCATTGAACGATAAAGCCAAAGAGATGGGCGAAGCAATTATGCCAGTCGAAAAACCATACTTAGAAGGATTATGGTATCCAATCATCATTGCAGGTATATGCTTCATTATCGGTTCAGTCTATTTGGATGGAAAAGATAACAGAGTAGAAGATTAATTTATAGACCCTTAAACTTATATTAAAATGAATGCAATTAAGAAAATTTTAGGTGTGGTTTGGATGGTATTGGGAGCTTATGCCGTGTACTATCTAATCGTAAATCAGGCCATTACATTATGGAATAAAGGTGGAGAAAACATCATTCCAGCGGTCATTTACACAGTGGTTCTTTGCCCGATGATTGCGGGAGCCTTGGGAATGTTTGGTTTATATTCATTACAAGGAGAGTTTGACGAAAAAGATTGATTTAGTCGATATATATTTCTAAGCCTCGACTAATGATAAAGATTATAAGTTGGTTGCCGTATTATTAAGGCTTAGGGTTTAATAAAGCAATGTATGCCAATCGAGGCTCTGTCCCGTTGGCATACATTCTCATTTATATTAAACCAAACTATATTAATTAAGCAAAAATAGATAAATTTATCTTGGAATAATACTAGGTCAGTAGTAGTTTAGTGCAATAATTTTGAAAATCATTAAATGGAACAGCAAAGACTCAACGGAGTAGCCATACTGTTGATAATTCTATTGAATTATCCGATTCTTTCTTTGTTCAATTTGTTTTTTGGTATTCCGCTCATCTATGTTTATGTTTTTGCAACTTGGTGCCTGGCAATCATTTCTGTAGCTCTCATTACTGAATATAAAAAACTAAAAGACTCTGCCGACGATGAATAGTATGATATTGGGTGTTATTTCGATTTACTATCTGGCTTTTTTGTTTTTAATCGCCTATCAAGCGGAGAAAAGAACAAAAAACAACAGAAGTGTGGTCAATCATGCCAATATTTATTCATTGTCATTGGCTGTTTATTGTACAGGTTGGACTTTTTATGGTAGCGTAGGAAGGGCAGCAACCGATGGGATAGACTTCCTTACGGTATATATTGGCCCGACCCTGATGATGTTTATGGCATTGCCTATTTTACAGAAAATTATCAGAATATGTAAAGTCCAACGATTGACAAGCATTGCCGATTTTATATCTTCAAGATATGGAAAAAACAAATCTTTGGGAGGATTAGTCACTGGTATTTGTCTATTATCTGGTATTCCTTACCTCTCGCTTCAACTAAAAGCCATTTCTAGCAGCTTTAGTATATTGACCAAAGGACTAAAAATCGAGCATTTTTATACCGACCATACCTTTTATATTGTATTAATTCTGATTGCATTTACGATATTATTTGGGACTCGTAACATCGAAGCTACCGAAAGACATGAAGGAATGGTTGCTGCTATTGCGATGGAATCCATTATTAAGCTTTTTGCTTTTCTTCTTATTGGTTTCTATGTTTGTTATCATGTATTTGATGGTTTTCAAGATATTTTTAATCAAGCAAAATCCATCCCTTCGTTGAGAGAAAATTCAGTTTTAGAACCCGAAAATGGCATGTCTAAATGGTTTTGGCATACTTTTCTGGCAATGATGGCATTTTTATTTCTACCTCGACAATTTCAGATTGGAATTGTGGAAAATGTAGATGAAAAACACATCAATAGAGCCATGTGGTTGTTTCCGATGTACATGTTTTTAATCAATATTTTTGTCGTTCCTATTTCTTTGGCGGGCAATCTTATTTTCAAATCAGGGACTATCAACCCCGACATGTTTGTGTTAGCCATTCCCTTGCATTTTTCCGATGAATTTTTAGCTATCATGACTTATATTGGAGGGTTTTCGGCTGCAACAGGCATGATAATAGTCGAAACCATCGCCATTAGTGTCATGGTCTGCAATAATCTATTGATGCCTATACTCCTAAGCAATCCTTATTCCAAAGAGGCAATCAATAAAAACCCCACCCTATTTATTCAAAGTATCCGAAGAATTGCTATCTCTATTATTATTTTCTTAGCCTATATTTATCTAAAAATCATTAATGAAAAATTTTCTTTGGTTTTAACAGGAATGTCACCCTTTGTGGTCATTGCTCAATTTGCTCCTTCAGTATTGGGGGGAATTTTTTGGAAAAGAGGCACTCAAAAAGGGGCAATGTCAGGTTTAATTGCCGGAACCCTCCTTTGGTTTTTTACACTTATTATCCCCTCATTAATCAATTCAGGATTATTCTCTGAAAAAATCATGACTGAAGGATTATTTGGAATACAACTCCTCAAACCCTTTGAATTATTTGGATTAAAAGGCTTGGACAATATCTCCCACGCTACTTTTTGGTCTTTATTAATCAATAGCATTATTTATATTTTCTCGTCATTATTTACCAAACAAACTTCTATTGAACACAATCAGGCGGTACTTTTTGTAGATGTCTTCAAACACTCCCAACTCGAACATTCTGTTATCTGGCGTGGAAAAGCCTTGGTGAGCGATTTGAAAGATTTGTTAAGTAATTTTTTAGGACAAATCAAAACCGATAGAATCATCCGTATGTTTGCTTCTCGCAATCACATTGATTTACAAACAAAATACGCTGACCCCCGATTTGTGAATTATACAGAAACATTACTTGCCGGAATTGTAGGCACTGCCTCTGCAAGAATGATGGTCGCTTCTGTTGCCAAAGAAGAAGAAATATCTCTGGAAGAAGTTGTCGAAATTCTAAAAAAATCGCAAGAATTGATGGCTGTCAACAAAGAATTGAAACAAAATTCAGAGGAATTAAAAAAATTGACCGAAAAACTCCAGTCTGCCAACGAGCAACTGAGAGTAACAGACCAGCTCAAAGATGATTTTTTATCGACTGTTACCCACGAAATACGTACACCATTGACATCTATCAAAGCATTATCGGAAATACTTTATGATAATGATGACATTGACCATTCGGAAAGGCAATATTTTTTAAATACCATTATCAAAGAAACAGACAGACTTTCAAGGCTCATCAACCAAGTATTGGATTTGGAAAAATTAGCCTCTGGCAAAACAAGAATATTACAAGAAACGATTCAGGTTGCGGAAATTATCGAAGATTCCATCGAAAGTATCAGTCAATTGGCAAAAGATAAAGGTGTCAAAATCAATAAAATGATTGACAAAAAAATACCTCCTGTGATTGGTGACAGAGATAGGATTCTGCAAGTATTGCTCAATTTGATTTCCAATTCTTTAAAGTTTGTCGAGCCTGAAAAAGGAGAAATTACCATTACGGCCTATCCTGTTGAACACAATATTTTGGTGAATGTATTGGATAATGGGCAAGGGATTTCAAGAGAATATCAAAATTTGATATTTGATAAATTTTATCAAGCACACGACCAAACAATCAAAAAACCCAAAGGCAGTGGCTTGGGTTTGGCTATTTCTAAAAGCATCATTGAGCTACACCAAGGTAAAATATGGGTGGAAAGCGAATTGGGCAAAGGATCAAAATTTTCATTTACAATACCGATAAATAAAGACTAAATCATCGAAAAACATGAACATTCAAAAAAACATTAAAGTACTTATTGTAGATGATGAGCCTAATATCTTACTCTCTTTGGAGTTTTTGATGAAAAAAGAAGGTTTTATTGTATTTATCGCCCGTGACGGCGAGGAAGCTTTTGAAATCATTCATCGAGAAAAACCAAAAATTGTACTATTGGACATTATGATGCCCAAAGTAGATGGTTATGAGGTTTGTAAATTTATTAAGCAACACGCAGATACCCAAGAAACGAAAGTTGTTTTTCTCAGTGCCAAAAGCAAAGAAGCCGACATTGAAAAAGGATATAGTATCGGGGCCGATTTGTATATCCCAAAGCCTTTCTCTACCCGAGATTTGGTCAAAAAAATCAATATGCTTGCCGCAGGTGTATTGGCATAAGCTCTTGAACAAACGTACAACAAAACTATAATAACACGATGAATTACGAGTCTTTTTATCGAAAAAGCATAGAATCACCAGAGCTTTTTTGGGGCGAACAAGCCGAAAATATTGCTTGGTATCAAAAACCCAACCAAATTTTATCTAAAGATAATCAGGGGTTTTATCGGTGGTTTGAAGGAGGAAAACTAAATACTTGCTACTTGGCCGTTGATTTTCATGTTGAGCAAGGAAATGGCAACAAAATTGCCTTTATTTACGATTCTGCTGCAACTGGAACCATCATGAAATACACCTATTTGGAAGTTAAACAAGAGGTGGAAAAAATAGCTGGAGCAATGGTCCAATTGGGAGTACAGAAAGGGGATACTGTCGTGATTTATATGCCGATGATTCCCCAAGCAGCTTTCTCCATGTTGGCTTGTGCCAGAATCGGTGCAATACATTCGGTGGTATTTGGTGGTTTTGCTCCACACGAGCTTGCCATTCGAATTGACGATGCCCACCCAAAAGTAATTATTTCCGCATCATGCGGCATAGAATTCGACAAAATAATAGCTTATAAGCCATTGTTGGATGAAGCTATCGATTTGGCAACTCACAAACCCCAACACTGCTTGATTTTTCAAAGAGAGATGCTTACCGCTTCGATGAAAGCAGAAAGAGACCTCGATTTTCATACAACTGTTGGTTCAGCTCAAGCCGCCGACTGTGTCGCTGTGGAAGCAACCGACCCTTTGTATGTACTTTATACGTCAGGAACGACCGGTAAGCCAAAGGGGATTTTGAGAGATAATGGTGGGCATGCTGTGGCATTGCATTTTTCGATGAAATATGTTTATGGATTATCTCCAGACGAAGTATTTTGGGCGGCAT
>CAYUFZ010000173.1:0-367 GCA_964444025.1 uncultured Emticicia sp. | reverse complement strand
ATCTGATGTAGGCTGGGTCGTCGGACATTCATACATAGTCTATGCTCCACTCATTTATGGCTGTACAAGTGTATTTTTTGAAGGAAAACCTGTCCGAAATCCAGATGCTGGTACATTTTGGCGGGTGATTGCCGACCATCGTGTAAATGTTTTTTTTACGGCACCAACGGCTTTTCGAGCCATAAAGAAAGAGGATTCGGAAGCCAAACTTAAAGAAAAATATGATACATCAAGCCTAAAATCAATTTTTGTGGCAGGGGAAAGATGCGACCCTCCTACCTTGGAATGGCTTCAGAATATTTCAGAATTACCAATCATCGACCATTGGTGGCAAACGGAAAGTGGCTGGTCGATTGTGGCCAACATG
>CAYUFZ010000172.1:1072-6062 GCA_964444025.1 uncultured Emticicia sp. | reverse complement strand
GAGTTTTTCGATATTTTCCAGCACATATTTCATCGAATCCTCTTCTCCACAGAGATACGTTTCCACATTCGGAATGATTGCCTCTTCCCCCAAATAATACTTTATCAGACGAGGGACATACGCATAGACGACTTTATCATCTGCAATGCCCGTTCCAGGAGCATTTGCCAATCCGATATTCCCCTTTTTATAAACATCAAAAAGACCCGGAATCCCGATTAAAGATTGAGGATTAAACGTTTTTGGATCTAAAAAAGTATCGTCAATTCGTCGATACAAAACATCTACCGTCTTGAAGCCCTTGGTAGTTCTCATCTTCAAATAATCGCCTACCACGACTAAATCTCTGTAATCAACCAATTCTACACCCATTTGTTGTGCCAAATATGAATGTTCAAAATAGGCGGAGTTATAAATCCCGGGAGTCAGTACTGCTATGGTTGGTTCAGATCTGCCGGAAGTATATCGCAACACTTCTAATAGTTTGGCAGGATATTCTGAAATAGAGCGTACCCCAGTATTGGAAAGAACATCTGGGAAAGTTTGCTTGGATAATTCCCGATTTTCGAGCATGTAAGACACCCCTGACGGACAACGCAAATTATCTTCCAATACAGTAAAAACACCCTTATTATCTCGGATAAGGTCTGTTCCGGTAATATGAATCCAAATTCCTTGCGGAGGAGTAAGTCCAATACATTGTTTGAGAAAACCCTTGCTCGACTCCACAATATCTCTCGGAATGATTCCATCTTTGATTACTTTCTGCTCATTGTAAATATCTTGAAGAAATAAATTCAAAGCACTGATTCTTTGAACAAGCCCCTTTTCTAGTTCGTTCCATTCTTTGGCACTAATAACCCTCGGAACAATATCAATCGGAATAATTCTTTCCGTGCCACCATCTTCGGAATACACATTAAAAGTAATTCCAGCAGCAACCATCGACCGTTCGGCAGCTTTTTGCTTACTTTGTAAGGTGTCTAAAGGCAAGGATTCTATTTTAGACTTTAAAAATTCGTTGCCGGGTCGAGCAAAACCTTCAGAATTTATCAGCTCGTCGAAAAAGCCTTCACTTTGATACTCATTAAATTTGAAATTCATACGGTTCTTTGGTTTTTGTTGATTGTTTTATTATTCAAAATATTTGATTGCTACTAGGCTTTTACTCAATATATAATTGGCATAAATTGCTATTTTAAAAACTAATCTATTGATTTTAAATTTAACATCAAAGGTATTTTATTAATATTTTTCTAAGATTTATTTTGATTGGATTCAAATTAGATTTATTGTCATTTTATTGTTTTTTTTACCATCAAAAGGAGAAATAATTGGCTTTTCTTAGCATTTAAGACCAAGTAGTAGATTGACAAAACAATATCAAAATTGTACTATTCCTTTTTATTACAAAATATCACTCTTCGACATACTTAGAAACAAAAAAGGCTGTTCAACGAAGAACAGCCTTTTTATAATTTACCATCAAATTAGATTTTTTCAATAATAAAACCCGCAGATTTGACTGCCTCTATGATTTCAAATTCCAAGTTACTATCAGATACTGTTTTTAAGACTTTATTGGGGTTTTGGGTATCCACTTCCCATTTCAAGCCCTCGATTTGGCTCAACTTCGGACTAACAGCCGCAATACACCCACCGCAATTGATGTTGGTTTTGAATTTTAATTCCATGATTGATTAGATTTTATTATTTGTTTTAATGATTATCTAGCTATTATTTTGAAAATTTCAGTCTCAAACTATTCGTCACGACACTCACACTACTGAAAGCCATGGCAGCTCCGGCAATCATGGGATTTATCATAAAACCATTGATGGGATAGAAAATACGCTGCCCATGGTATTCCGATAATATTATAAATAAATGCCCAAAAAAGATTTTGTCGAATCGTTTGCACAGTATTTTTTGAAATATCAAACGCTTGTTTGATTTTTCGTAAATCGGAAGAAATGATAGTCATTTTGGCAACATCAATGGCAATATCACTGCCATGCCCCATCGCAATACTCACATCTGCCTGTGCCAAAGCGGTGCTATCGTTAATGCCATCACCCACCATTGCTACCCGTTTTCCTTGATTTTGTAATGCTTTGATAAAATTGGCTTTGTCTTGTGGTAGCATTTCGCCAAAATACTTTTCTATGCCCACTTGGTCTGCCATATATCCCACTGCCGCAGATTGGTCTCCACTCAAGACTATTACCTCTATTTTATCATTTTTCAAGCCATTGACCGCCTCTACTATATATGGTTTAATTGTGTCAGCAATGGAAATCATGGCAATAACTGATTTATTCGAGGCAAACCATACAATAGACTTTCCCTCTTTTGTCCAATTATCTGCCTTATTTGCCCATTCGAGAGGTATCTCTATGTCATTTTCCACCATTAATTTTTTATTACCAACAACATAGCTTTCCTCTTGATAAAATGCCTTAGCCCCTTTCCCGGTGATGCTTTCAAAATTCGATAATACTATATTTGATGTGGCGTGATAATGCCGACAAATGGCTACTGCCAAAGGATGCTCAGACTGCTGTTCGATTGCCAAAAAGATGTCTTTTTGTGTAGAGTCCATATCCAACCAACATTCATCAATCACCGAAGGCCTTCCTTCTGTGATAGTACCCGTTTTATCCAAAATCACAGTATCTATTTTACTAGCCAACTCCAAACTTTCGGCATCTTTTATCAAAATACCAGCCTCAGCCCCTTTCCCAATTCCGACCATAATGGCAGTCGGGGTAGCCAAACCCAAAGCACAAGGACAAGCAATGACCAATACCGAAAGCATTGCCAACAAACCCAATGAGAAAGCATTTTGTCCGCCAAACAATAACCAAATGAATAAAGTCAGAACAGCAATTAACAAGACAGACGGAACAAAAATAGCAGCGATTCTATCGACTAATTGCTGAACAGGAGCTTTGCTACCTTGAGCCTCCTGAACAGTCTTGATAATTTGAGCCAATAAAGTTTCTTCCCCGATTTTTTCGGCTTTGAATTGAAAACTACCTCTTTGATTGATTGTTCCAGCATAAACATTTGCTCCTTCTCCTTTTTCTATTGCAATCGGTTCGCCACTCAACATACTCTCATCTACATAAGATTGCCCTTTCAAAACTACCCCATCAACGGCAATTTTTTCTCCAGGTTTTACCAATAAAATATCATTTTTTTGTACCAATGCTATTGGTTTTTCGATTACTTTTCCATCGATTTGTAGGTAATTAACGGTTTTTGCTTGTAAACCGATGAGCTTTTGGATAGCAGTAGAAGTATTCCCTTTTGCTTTTTCTTCCAATAATTTACCCAACAAAATAAAAGCAATCACAACAGCCGATGCCTCAAAATACACTGGCGAATGTATGCCTTTTTGATGCCAAATATGAGGAAAAAGTGTATTAAAAACACTAAAAAAATAAGCAACTCCAGTACTAAGTGCCACAAGAGTATCCATATTGGCAGATTTATTTTTGGCTTGTTTCCAAGCATTTACAAAAAAATCTTGACCAAAAATCAATACCACTGGAGTCGAAAGTATCCAGAGAATCCAATTGACATAAGGAAAATCCATCAGAAACATTCCAAAAATGATTATCGGAATGGATAAAATCAATGAGGCAATCGTCTTTCGTTTGAGTTTTTTATATTTTTCTTCCCGAATATCCTCGATATTACTCTTTTCTTGGGTATTTTCAGGCAAAAACAAATCATATCCAACACCTTGAACAGCCTCTCTCATTTGATACGGACTCACCATACTCGGTAGATATTCAACCGACAATGTAGCAGAAGCATAATTGACACCCGCCCGAACCACACCGCTAATGGATTTGACCATTGATTCGGCACTTATCGCACACGAAGCACAACTTAGATTTAAAACAGGAATATTTTTCTTGACAACGGGCGTTGTGTAGCCCAAGCCTTCGATAGTAGAAATTATTTGCAATAGGATAGTTCCAAGCAATTCATCCTTTTTAATTGTCAGTCGTGCATTGTTATATTCTACTTGATACACATCTCCTGACAATACATGGCTCAATTTTTTCTGTAAAATGAAAGCACAATGCTCACTTTCCATGCCGACAATTGGGATATAATATTCTCTGATTTTTTCTGCTTTCATTTGTCTAAAAATAAAGCCAAAGGTCGGTATTTTTCGTAAAAACGATTCATATTATTAGGAGAATTTCTAATATAATTATCGAAATTATTGAAAAAACATGGTTTGAAACAAGAGCGGTGTATCCAAACCATGAGATTACTCAATAAATCAGTGAGGGCTACTATCTTTTTTGCAACACGAAGGCAGCTTTTCATAGCTTTTGTCGATGGCTTTCGTCTCATCTGCATCGTATCCTACTTCATTGATTGCTTTTTTGATTTTATTTACATCGGTTTTATTGGAATGATAACTTACCGTAATCACTTTGTCTTTCAAATCCAAATCAGACTCGACGACCCCCTTGGTAAATGCCATTTTTTTCTCGATTCTTGCTTTACACATTTCACAAATTGCCGATGTTTTGATTTTAACCTTGGTCGGAGGTTCACTCATAAACCTAAAACCAGAAAATAAGGCAAATTGAAAGCAAAGAGCTACAAAAATTGATTTCATCGTTGATAAATTATTAAAGTTGATTGATTGATTGACGTTTGTTTTCTTTCTGATTTTTGTATTGACTTGGACTAATGCCACATACTTTTTTGAATTGATTAGACAAATGCTGAATACTACTATAATGCATAAAATTGGCAATTTCACTCAAAGTAAACTCCTCATTTTCAATTAGTTCTTTGATTTTTTCTATTTTTTGCATAATATAAAATTGCTCGATGGTATTGCCCGTTTCCTCCGAAAACAAGGTACTTAAAGATTTATAATCTTTTCCGAGTTTGTCGGCAAGAATACTCGATATTTTATGTTTTTTTAGTTCATCCGAATAATTTTGAATCAGTT
>CAYUFZ010000172.1:0-1062 GCA_964444025.1 uncultured Emticicia sp. | reverse complement strand
GTTCAATGATAATCACTTTGATTTTTTCTACGGTTTGTTTTTTCTTGTCTGCCAATAATTCAAAACCAACTTTTGTTAGTTTCAAAGCCAAATTATCCAAAATATCTTTTTCAGGCACGTTCGACAAAGTTATTTTTCCTAATTCAATACCGATTGGAAGTAAACCCACACTCTCAAAAATATCTGCCACAACCATTTTACATCGGTCACAAACCATGTTTTTTATGTATAGATTCATTTTTTAGTTCAGTTTAAATCTCATGCCTGCATAAATCATTCTGCCAATCACGGGTCCCCAAGTCATTCCTGCATCAAAATGCCTACCAAAAGGGTCTTCTGAAACATAAATTGGATTTTTTTGAGTGAAATTATTCAAATTTTCGCCACCAAGGTACATGTCCCATTTCAAAAAAGTTTTGGTAATTTGAGCATTTATATTGGAAAATGCAGGAGCAACTGTACCATACGAAAATTGCCCCAAATGGTTTGGCATATCTGGCAATCTTCTTTTTCCATTCCATTGCCAAGTTAAATCAAATTTCCATTTATCATAAGGCAAAGAATATGCCCAATTCAATAAAATTCTATCTCGATTGACAAATTGTTTCGATAGCAATTTTTCTTCCTTATTTTCGCCAAGAATCGTATTTTTTACATCAAAAAGTCGGTAAGCTGCCTTGAAATCAAGTCGTTTAATCGGTGAATAATTAAACTCAATCTGGAAACTATTGGAAAATGACTTGCCGGATAAATTATAAAATGCCAATTTCCCTGGCGTCTCCATATCGACTATTAGCTGGTTTTGAAAATCTGTTCGATAAACATCTACTATCAATGATGCCTTTTGGTTGAACAACTCAAACTCATTTGCTAAACTCAGACCATAATTATAGGCTTCCTCTGGTTGTAAGTTATTTTCGATGGAAACTTGGCGGCTACTCACCAATAAACCATAATTTTCAGCCAAAGGATTGGCTACTCTCCATCCCTTTCCGAGGCTTCCCCTCAAATGAATATTTTTACTAATATCATATTTTGCATGTATTCTTGGAACAAACTTTG
>CAYUFZ010000171.1:5532-6094 GCA_964444025.1 uncultured Emticicia sp. | reverse complement strand
ATGGGTCGTTACTTCATGCACCACTTGATTCGATAATCTAACCCGCAAATCGTACATCGTCAATAGGATTCCTTCGATGGTTAAAGCAGGATTTAGCCTTTGCTGAATGATTTTAATGGTATTGAGTAATTTGCCCAATCCCTCCAATGCAAAATATTCACATTGAACCGGAACAATGACTGAGTCGGCGGCCGTTAGGCTGTTGATGACAATCAAACCCAAGGAAGGAGAACAATCAATCAATATAAAATCATAAATATCTTTGACCTCCATCAGGGAGTCTTTCATGCGTTCCTCTCGTTTGGGAAGATTAATCATTTCTATTTCTGCTCCCACCAAATCAATGTGAGAAGGAAGCAAATCAAGATTCGGAAAATCTGTCCGAATGATAACATCGCTTGGACGTATTTCATTGACCATACACTCGTAAATGCTGTTTTCGACTTCTTTCGGATTAAAACCTAAGCCGGAAGTGGCATTTGCCTGTGGATCTGCATCTATGATAAGCGTACGAAATTCTAAAGCCGCCAAACTGGCCGCTAAATTGATAGTGGTGGTGGTC
>CAYUFZ010000171.1:3043-5522 GCA_964444025.1 uncultured Emticicia sp. | reverse complement strand
GCCGACTCCACCTTTCTGATTGGCGATTGCTATTATTTTTCCCATCTTATGGATTATTAGAGAAAATTACTGCATCAAATATCCGACATTTAATATTAAGAAACAATAAAATGTTCCACGCTGTGGAAAAAATGTTCCACGCTGTGGATTGATTTGTTGATAATTTTAACCTGATTTTTTGGACTCTATACTTTTATTTGTTTATTAATCAATTGATTATCAGTGTCTTGAAATTTTCTTACTTGTTTTTTATTCCTACTTTATCTTTTTGTTATTTTTTCATGAAAATAAAAAAATAATATGGCGTTGATTAGTTTTCAACAATCAGCTGTATATTTGTGTATGAGATATGTGCTTAAATGTGCCTATAAAGGGACTGATTTTCATGGTTGGCAGGTGCAGCCGAATGCGTTCAGTGTGCAGGAGGCTCTCGAAAATGCTCTTTCTACTTTTTTTAGAATTAAAATAGAAATTACTGGCAGTAGCCGCACGGATACTGGGGTGCATGCGTCTGAACAATTTGCTCATTTTGACGTAGATTTCCCAATGCCCGATAGGCAACGAATTTGTCATGCCTTGAATGCAATACTGCCTTTGGGAGTTGCTATTTTGGGTATTTTTTGTGTGGAAGATGATTTCCATACAAGGTTTCATGCTACGCATCGACGTTATTTATACCGAATCAATCAAACAAAAAATCCTTTTTTTATTGATTTATCTTATTATTTCAAATTGCCTCTTGATTTGGAAAAAATGAATGTTGCTTGCGAAATACTCAAAAAACATACTGATTTTCAGTGTTTTAGCAGGGTTAAAACCGATGTGGCTACATTTAATTGTAAAATCGACTTAGCTTTCTGGGAAAAAAAAGATGAATTCTTGCTTTTTCATATCAAAGCTGATAGGTTTTTGAGGGGAATGGTGAGGGCGATTGTCGGTACAATGATTGAAGTGGGTACAAATAAAATTTCGTTGGAAGGATTTGAGGAAATTCTTCTTTCTAAAAATCGCTCTAAGGCCGGAATGGCGGTGCCTCCTCAGGGACTTACCTTGGTGGAGGTTGGCTATGCTCAACAGTTTTCTTAATATATTTCAATGAAAAAAGAATTGATTCGTGTGGTTTCTGAGGAGGATTTGGAGGAAACCAAAAAGTTATTCAGGGAATATGCTGTTTGGCTGAATGTGGATTTGTGTTTTCAGGGTTTTGAAAAGGAATTGGCTCAATTGCCTGATAAATATGCCGAGCCTGAGGGGATAATCTTACTGATGAAAATCGATGGGGTGGCGGTTGCTTGTGTGGCTCTGCGTCCTTTGGAAATTGGGGTGTGTGAAATGAAACGTTTGTTTGTGCAACCTGCTTATCAGGGTTTGGGGATTGGCAAAGAATTGGCTTTGGAAGTAATGGAACAGGCAAAAAATAGGGGTTATTCCTTGATAAAATTGGATACCTTGCGTCGGCTGACGGCTGCCAATCAATTGTATTTGGCTCTTGGTTTTGAAAAAACAATGCCTTATAATGTAAATCCAGAGGAAGATGTGGTTTATTTTGAAAAAAAATTATAGAAATGGCAATTATTGGTAAAAATATTGACGAGGCTGTTCGTTTCTTGACTCAGAATGATTTGATTGGTATGCCCACGGAAACGGTGTATGGATTGGCGGGAAATGCTTTCTCCGATTTGGCTGTGTCGAAAATTTTTGAGGTAAAAAATCGACCTACATTCGACCCTCTGATTGTTCATACTTCCGATTTGTCGAGAATGGATTCGTTTGTGGAGGAAATTCCCGAAAAAGCGTATTATTTGGTAGATAAATTCATGCCGGGTCCTTTGACTTTATTGTTGCCAAAAAAGAAAATTATTCCTGATTTGGTGACTTCCGGTTTGGAGTCAGTTGCTGTACGTATCCCGAATCATCCTTTGGCTCTTGCTTTGCTCAGACAATTGGAGTTTCCGCTGGCGGCTCCTAGTGCCAATCCTTTTGGCTATATTTCTCCTACAAATGCTGCTCATGTAGAAAAACAATTAGGCGAAAAAATTAAATTTATCTTAGATGGAGGCGAATGCTCGGTTGGTATTGAATCGTCGATTGTTGGTTTTGAGGCTGGAGAGGTAGTGGTGTACAGAAAAGGAGGATTGGCAATCGAATCTATTGAGAAAGTGGTTGGAAAAGTGAGGATTATGGAGCATTCAAGCTCCAATCCGCAAGCTCCAGGTATGTTGAAGAGTCATTATGCCCCTCGAACACCGTTTGTGTTGGATACTGTGGATGATTGGAAGAATATCAATCTCGAAAAAGTAGGTTTTTTGGCATTTTCCGACATAAAACCTGGGTTTCTGAAAGAAAATCAATTGGTCTTATCTCCAGAGAAATCATTAAATGAGGCCGCCAAGAATTTATTCTCTTATATGCGAATATTGGATGACAAGGGCTTTGATATCATCTTGACTGAATTGTTGCCCGAAGAGGGTTTGGGTCG
>CAYUFZ010000171.1:0-3033 GCA_964444025.1 uncultured Emticicia sp. | reverse complement strand
GAGCCATCAACGACCGTCTCCGTCGAGCAACTGTCTCTGTGCATTAATCCATCAGCTGAAAAGTAAATTCTACTCTTCTATTTTTGGTGCGATTTTCTTCGTTGGTATTTGGTACTAAGGGTTTTTTATGCCCACTTCCTATGATTTTCATTCGTTCATCAGAAATGCCTTTGTTGAATAAATAGTTTGAAACAACTTTCGCTCTAAAATAGGATAGGTTTTGATTGACTCTCAAATCACCAAAATTATCCGTAAATCCTTCAATATGGAGGATAAGTTTGGGGTTTTCTTTCATTAGGCGTATCAGTTGGTCGAGCTGTGGATAGGCTTGTGTATTGAGCTTGGAACTGCTTTGTTCAAAATTAATATTACTCAACTGAAAGTTCTGTTGTTTGGTAATTAACTGACTGATTTGTTCTGAAAAATCTTGAGGATTTAGCACAAGGGCGTTGGGTTCTTTTTCTATTTCGATAATTTTACTTGTTTCGGATTTCGGCTTTTCTTCTATTTTTTCGACCTGTATCGGTGATGTTATAGCGGTCATTTCTTTACCTCTTGAGGTATCTGAGGGCAATTTTGGAATATTTGGCTTCGGCAATGCAACCATTTTATCCTCTTTTTGAATTGGCTCTGGCTTTATTTTTTCTTTAAGCCAAGTTTCGATATGAAAGTTGGCCTTTTCTGCAATACTCAAACCAGAGAATTGCTCGTTGTATTTTTCGTAATTCTCCGCCAAAATTTCGATTTCATATTGAGATTCTGGGTTTAATAGAACCTCAAATTGTTTGGTAGCCAAATGGTTGTTTGCGATAAATTTTTCTCCTAAATTATTTTTGATGTGAACCGTAGCTTTAGTGATTGTTTCTTTGCTTTTTGGGTCGAATACCTGAATGGTATATAAATATCGTTTTTTCGAGGTTTCCACATTCAATATTTGATTTTTTAATTGATTTGGATTGAAATCAATTAGTATGTCTTCATACCCTGCTATTTTCAGACTTAGAGCATAGTTTTCTTTTGGGTTGTATTGAATAGGTGCTTCGGAAGATTGGTAGTTTTGTATTTCGCTTGGATTTTTTTTGTCGTAAAATGAGATAATTGGATTTAATTTTGTGCGTGAATACTTATCAAAACATTGTACCTTGAACGTTTCTAAGGCAATTTCAGAAAGTCTGATGCTTATTTTAGTCTCATTCGGATTAAAATTGAGATTTTCTTCGTAGTTGATGTATCCTTTTTTCTGTGCAATGATTTGGTATTTTTCATTCTCTTTTAATTGAACAAACCAGGTATTTCCTGCTATATTTTTCTGTATGGGAATGTTCGTATTGTTCAAATTTATTTGGATAGATGCTTCTTCAATTGTTTTATTTTGACTGTTTACTAACTCGATTTCATATTTCTGATTGATTTTTTTATCCATTTCGATGATTTGTTCGAGTTTGCCCGATTTAATAAATTCTTTGGCGTTGAGGGTCTGTGTCATCGGCAAATATCCGTCTGCTTCGGCTGTGATTTCGTACATGATATCAGGAGAGAGATTTATCTTAAATCCTGATTCATTGCTTGTATATTCCAAGGGTGATTTGTTCTGTTGATTGATAATGGTATATTTTTTTGGGGCGATGCTACTTTTACTCTTGGCATCGACAAACTTGAACTGAACCTGATAATTGCTTCTGCTAAGTTTTATCGCAATTTTACGCTCTTTTTCTCCATTCACGATGTATTTTGGTTCTTCAATTATGGAAGCATAGCCTTCGGCAGTAATTTCAAGTCGATAACTTTCATTTGGATTGATATTTACTTGAAAGGGTTTGTTTGGGTTTGAAAATCCTGCAACAATTGATTCTGATGGACGAATAATACTGAATTTTGCATCGATTGCTTCTTGGCTGTGGGCATCAAATACAAGATAATTGATTTTCTGTGACGCTTTGGTCAATTGAATGCTGATTAATCTGCTGCCTCTTGTCAATGAGCCAACTTGTTTGGTGTATCCATCTGCTTGGATATCCGTGAAATACTCCTTATTTTTCTCGATTTGAAATTTATACTCTCCAGTTTTAGGGTTGAGCTGTGTCTCCACAAGTTTCTTTTCGTTGTCATAAATTTTTACTGATGGATTGGCAATCATTTGTTTTGAAACGGCATCCATGACCAACATCACACAATTTTCAAAAGTGCTTTCCAATAATAGCTTCACCGGAATTTTGCCCTCCGACAAATTAGCAAGGTTGATGGTTTCCTTTTTGGTTTCATAGTTTGGGGCGGAAGCTTCAATGCTGTATAAGCCTTTTTTTAAAGAGCGATACATTAGGTCGGAGTCTGCATTTCCGCTTAAAGTTTCTGGCGAATTTCCTTCAAAACTGACCCGAAAAGTTGCCGATATTCTTTTTTTTGAATATTGGTCATACGCACCAATGGAGAAAAAAGACTCTAAGGGGAGTTTTATCAAGTATTCTTTTTGGGTGGAAGCTCGAATGTCATATTTTAAATTCACAAAACCTGGATGGCTGATGCTCAATTGGTATTGTTTGTTTGGATTCATCGCAATCAACGCATCTCCCGTAGGTAATTTATCATCAAACACAACTTGGTTGTCTGTCTGATTAATGATTTTTATCTGCACATTTTGTATTTTTTGCTCCTTTTCATTATCTACAATCGTAAATTTTATCCCATTGTTTGGTTTTTGTAATTTGATTTCTTTGTTGTATATTTTGCTTGGTTCGCCTGTTTCTAAGCGAAAGCTTTCTTTGTAGGGCAGATGTAAAGGGGAATTTATTTCAATCGAATATTCTCCCTCTTCAACAAAAGTTATATTAAATATGGGGCTATTTTTAGTGGTTTTTCCAAGAAATTCTTTCCCTTGATGGGTAATTTTGAATGATGCTTCGATGGATTCGTTGCTTTGTTCATCTAAAGGATGTACAACCAAAGTAGCAGTTGGTTTGGGGCTTAATGAAAAAATAATGTTTAAATCTTTTTCAAATGGATGTTCTGGTATTTTTAGGCTTTTTTCTTGGGTGT
>CAYUFZ010000170.1:5022-6105 GCA_964444025.1 uncultured Emticicia sp. | reverse complement strand
ATGGGTTCAATTATCATGGATGGTGCGGTTATTGGCAGTGGGTCTATTATTGCAGCGGGAGCGATTGTAACTCAAAATACGATTGTTCCTTCAGGGAGTATTTATGCGGGAAATCCAGCCAAGTTCTTGAAGCCTGTTTCGCCCGAATTGGGGGAAGTATTTATGCGAACTGCCAATAATTATATTATGTATGCTGAATGGTTGAAGTAGCTTTTTAGCTATGAGCTGCGAGCCATGAGCTTTGAGCTTTTTGTGGTTTAAAGAAAATGCTTCCGAATTATCTTAAAATGAGGCATTTATGCAAATCTGCGGTGTGGAGGATATTCCTAATTTGGGTGTCCCCCATTCCGTAGATGCCTTCTTGTTCGTTAAATTCAACCAGCACTTCTTGAAATGTTTTTTTCTCGTGATTCAGAATTTTTTTCAGTGTTTGTAAAGGTCTATTATCCGTGATTTGTTCGATATAGGCGTTGAAGATAGATTCAAAATGGCGAATTACACCCGAATAGCGATGTTTGTCTAGGGCGATTTGCTTAAAATTTTGTTGTTGAATATTTCGCCATAAAGATTGAATGTCGCTCATTTCATCTATCGAAATGATAGAGGCGTTTGCCATGCAATCCATTAATTCTTCGGAAGTCAATCTAGAAAAACCATCCCATTGATTGGCAGTTTTGTGTGGGGGGAAAACCCGAAAAACCGAATATTTGCAGTGGTTTAATTGGCTGATGATAAACCACATATTCAGTTGACAAAATAAATCATCTTCGAACCAAAGAAATATTGCATCTTTTTCTGAAATTTGATTGATTTGTTTGAATTCTTCGACTGTTTTGATGAAATATTCTTCTTTTGAAACGGCATACATTAGGGAGATAAAACGGCTTCTTTCTTCCCAAAAAAGAGAGATAATTTCCTGCGAAATAGGTCCTTCTATCAGACATTCTCGAAAAATTATTTGTTTCCCTAAGGAAGCATTTGCCAATTGCATTGCCAAGCAATCTCCATTGAGTACGTGTATGTCGGCCAAGAGTTTAGTTGTTTAGTTCTTTTTTTGCATTGATGTATCCTTTGATTACGGTA
>CAYUFZ010000170.1:0-5012 GCA_964444025.1 uncultured Emticicia sp. | reverse complement strand
GTTGTTACTGCCAAAAAAAAGAAAATGATGTATTGAACATAATCTACAATACCCGGGAATTGTTCGCCAAAGTAAAAACCTCCACCGACTAGTAGCAAAGTCCAAATTCCTCCTCCCAGCACATTAAACAACAAAAATTGGTGGATTTTCATTTTGACTATCCCTGCTAAAATTGGGGCAAAAGTTCGAATGACGGGCAAAAATCGAGCAATGATAAGCGTTTGACTACCATACTTTTCAAAGTATTTCCGAGTATTATCGATGTATTTTTTCTTAAAAAACAAAGAATCTCGTCGAGTTTGGATATTTTCTCCAAAAAAACGCCCTGTAAAATAACCCAACAGAGAACCTACAATTGCGGCAAAAAACACACAAAGCATCAACAAAGAAAGCGGAACATCCAATAACTTAGTACCACAAAAGACCCCCGATAAAAACAATAAATAATCACCCGGTAAGAAAAAGCCAAAGATTATTCCGTTTTCGATAAAAATAATCAATGTAATGGCAATTAAGCCCCCTGTTTTAATAATTTCTTCCGAATTTAATAAATACTGAAGCCACTCATTTATTTGTTCCATATTTTTGAGGATTTAGTTTTAATCGATTTTGGGTTCATTTAATTCAATGACATAGCCATCAGGGTCTGTAACATAAATTTGAAAAGCCCCATCAAAGCGTTTTTGACGTGTGTATGGTAAATTCTTTTCCAATAAAAATTTTTCGATAACATCCGCAGAACCTTTGGGGATGGTCAATGAAAAATGCCCTCCATTTTTGTCATTGTTGCTCACGGGTTCATTTCTCCCCAATAACAAATGCAATTGCTCGTGGTCGCCAATTTGAAACCACCTTCTGATTGCTACTAAATTATCTGGTACTTCGACCGGTTTTAGCCCAATAATTTCTCGATAAAATTTAGCACTTTCTTGTAAGTTTTTTACAGAAAGACCAACATGGTTATAGCCTTGGATTTGGATGGGGCTTTGGGAAAATACGGGTGTATTGTAAGCAATCATCAAACAAATACTGATAATAAAAGCTGAAAATCTCATTGTAGTTAGGTTAAGGGATGAATAATTAGGAAATAAACTCGGAGAGTTCGAGCCAGCGAAGCTCCTTTTCAGAAATACTGTCGCTAAGGTCTTCAAATTCTTTTGCCCATGCCGTCAGTTCTTCGTGTGTTCCTTCCCCCGAATTCATTTTTTGCATGATTAAATTTTTTTGCTTTTCCAACTTTTCGATATCCGAAGCCAAGCTTTCAAACTCTTTTTGTTCTTTAAAGCTTAATTTTTTCTTCGTTTCGACCTTAATGTTTGGCAAAGTATTAATTTTTTCTATATTTTTTTTGCTATTTTTTTGAAATTCTTCCTCTTCCTTCTCTTCTTTCCAAGAGCGATAATCGGTATAATTCCCTGGGAAATCTCGGATGTATCCATCTCCTTCAAAGACAAAAAGATGATCCACGAGCTTATCCATAAAATATCTGTCGTGCGAGACCACCAATAAACAACCGGCAAAATTTATCAGGAAATCTTCGAGAACATTGAGCGTCGCAATATCCAAATCGTTGGTTGGTTCATCGAGAATCAGGAAATTTGGGTTTTGAACCAAAATCTTGAGCAATTGAAGTCTTCTTTTCTCGCCTCCGCTCAATTTACTGACAAAACTATATTGCATGGCAGGAGGAAAAAGAAATAAAGTAAGAAAGTTCGAAATAGAAAGCTCAGTTCCATCGGCCATTTTGACATATTCGGCAATCTCACGAACTACTTCAATGACCCGCTGATTGTCGTCAAATGCCAATCCCTCCTGCGAATAGTAGCCCAATTTAATAGTATCACCCTTAACAACCTTGCCCATGTCGGGCTTGATTTTTTCGGTGATAGTTTCCAAGAGAGTACTTTTCCCCATTCCATTTTTGCCAACAATTCCAATTCTATCTCCCCGTTTAAAAGTGTAGCTAAATTCGGAAATAATTGGTTTTGTATCGAATTTTTTACTGATATGCTGAATTTCCAAAATTTTACTACCCATACGCTCCATTTTCATGCTTAACTCAAGCTTTTCATCTGGTCCTTTTTTGATAGTTTTTTCTTTTAGGTCATAAAACGCATCGATTCTACTCTGAGATTTTGTTCCTCTTGCTTTGGGTTGTCGCCTCATCCATTCCAATTCCTTCCGAAGCAAGTTGCGATAATTTTTTTGAGTAGCCGCTTCTACCGCTTCTTGCTCTTCTTTTTTTTCCAAATAATAAGCATAATTACCCGCATATTTGAATATTTTATTATTGGCAATTTCTAAGATTCTATTACAAGTTTTATCTAAAAAATATCTGTCGTGCGTGACCAATAATAATGTAATAGAAGAGGCAGATAGAAATCCCTCCAGCCATTCGATGGTATCCAGGTCCAGGTGATTGGTTGGCTCATCGAGGATTAGAAAATCGGGTTCTTCAATCAATACTTTTGCTAAAGCAACACGTTTTTTTTGACCGCCCGATAAGTTTCCAATGAGCTTATCGAAATCATCTATTCCCAATTTGCCCAAAATTTGCTTCACTTTTGTTTCATAATCCCAAGCTTTCAGCGTATCAATCATTTCAATAGCTTTAGCGATTCTAGTTTCGTTGTTGGATTGTAAAGCCGCTTCATATTCCTTAATTGCTAAGGTATTAGAATTTTCAGAGGCGAAAATACTCTCCAAAACGGTACTCGAAGCCTTTAGGTCTGGATTTTGCCCGAGATAGCCCACCCGAATATCTTTACGAATACTTATCTCTCCTGCATCGATGTCGGCATTTCCCGTAATCATATTTAGCAAAGACGATTTTCCGGAGCCATTTGCACCAATTAAAGCCACTTTTTCTCCTTGTAAAATACCGAAAGTTAAATGATTAAATAACCATCGTTCTCCTAAATTTTTACCAATATTCTCTGCTGACAGGTAATTCATATATATTTTGTGAAAATATTTTAATTGTTAGTTAAAGGTAAAATATTATTTTACCAATTGATGAAATAGAAGCTCCCATTCTTCCGTCAAACTGATTTTTGGGTAGGGGAGGTGGCATCTTTGATACCAATAATTGGCATTAAACTTATCTCCTTCTTTTCGATGAAGGTAAGCATGGAGTCTATCAAATGGCAAATGCCCTTCATTGCTTTGGGCAATTTCGTGAGCTTTCTCCCAGTCGTCCAAGGCATCATGCCAAAGTGCCTGAAGTAAAATAGGGGTATTTTCGGGTAAATACTTATTTGCGATATTGTATTTGAATGCTTCTAAAGTCATTTTAAAGATTCTATTTATTTTCCACGACTGCGTTTATAAGCTTTTGCTGCAAAATACAGGAGAACTCCGAACGCCAATATTCCGACAAATAAATACAAAAAATTGATTAAATCTTTCACAACTGCCAATAAAACTATTGCAACAAGAAAAAGTGTCGGCAACTCATTCATTAATCTAAACTGAAAAGAACTGAATGTTGCCTGATTGTTTGCTTGTTTTTGGATAATTTTCTTGCAATAAAGGTGGTAGAGTGTCAATAAAACCAATAAAAATAATTTGATATGAACCCAGCCTTGAGACAAGAAAGAAGGAGTATTAACCAACATCAAGATGCCAAAAGCCCAAGTAATCATCATAGCTGGATTGCAGATGATTTTGTACACCCGCCATTGCATCAAAGTATATTGGCTTTTCCAATCTTCTTGTAAATGCGAAGGTTTTTGCTCTACTTCAGAATGATAAACAAACATCCGTACCAAATAGAAAAGCCCTGCAAACCAAGAAACAAAACCAATAATGTGTAAAGATTTTAGATATAAATGTAACATTTTTCAAAAAATAAAATGAGCGAGTAAACCAACAATTTACCCGCCCAATAACGTTATTTACCTTGAGCTTCTACCACTGCGATTGCCACCATATCAACAATCTCACGAACCGTACTTCCCAACTGGAGTACATGAACTGGTTTTTTCAATCCTAAAAGAATCGGCCCTATTTTGTCGATATTTGCTATTTCTTTCACCAAATTATAAGCAATATTGGAAGCCGAAAGATTCGGGAAGATTAGCGTATTTGCCCTGCCATTTACCAAATCACTAAAAGGATAACTTTCCTTCAACAAATCAATATCGAAAGGTAAATGAGCCTGCATTTCACCATCGATAATCATATTGGGGTGTTTGTCTTTCAATATTTCCAAAGCTGCTTTCATTTTCGTTGCATCCTCGCCAGCAGCACTGCCGAAATTGGAATATGTAATGAGGGCAATTCTTGGTTTTATATTAAATTTTTCTACCTCTTTTGCTGCCAATTCTGTAATTTCTACAATTTCATCGACCGATGGATTAAAATTAACGGTTGTGTCTGCTAAGAAAATCGGACCAAAACGAGTCATGAGAATATACATACCAGATACCTTTTTGACATTTTCTTGGCGACCGATAATTTGAAGAGCTGGGCGAATGGTTTCGGGGTAATTTCTCGACATTCCACCAATCATGGCATCGGCTTCACCAGTTTCAACCATCATCGCCCCAAAATAATTTCGGTTTCTCATGGAGTAAGTCGCCTCAAATAAGTTGAATCCCTTTCTTTTGTGTTTTTCGTAAAAAGTCGCTCCAAATTTATTGAGTCTTTCCTCCTGCACATCCGAACGAGAATCGATTATCTCAACATTTGGAAGGTCAATATGATTTTCTTCCATTAATTTGGTGATTTTAGCTACATTTCCCAATAAGATAGGCATGGCAATTTTTTCGTCAAGTACCTCCTGAGCTGCTTTGAGAACCGCCAAATTTTCGGCATCAGCAAAAACCACACGCTTAGGATTCAGCCTCGCTTTGTTCATGATTACTTTTTTCAAAGTAATATCTTGACCCAAGCGTTGAGAAAGTTGGGTGTCATAAGCCTCCCAATCTTGAATAGGGAATTTGGCTACTCCGCTATCCATCGCTGCTTTTGCCACCGCTCCCCCAACGCATGGCGGTCGTGGAGCTTTG
>CAYUFZ010000169.1:0-6124 GCA_964444025.1 uncultured Emticicia sp. | reverse complement strand
AAATTGTGAATAGATACTTCACTTGGGTCAGAAACATAATCTTTTCTTCGGGTTGGTGGAATGCTATCTAGCAAATCCCAAAAGATTTTCTGAATCCTCAAAGGGCGAGCAGCGTCATAAACCAAAAGTCTATAAGTCGGATATTTATCCTTTAATAACTGATTTGCTTTGATTAGTTTTTCGGCAGGCATTCGCTGCAAATACGCATTTGTTAAATCGCCATAGACATCTGTTCCCACAAAATTATCGTTGGTTGAGTATTTTAATTCTACCAATATACTTGAATCTAACTCTCGAATATTGAGGAGACCTTGCTCCATCATTTGTTTTTCAATGAGGGGAATTTGAGGCCTCGTAGGATTTGGGAGTGGACTTTGTTTGGGATGAATATTGCTTTTTTGGGTTTCTGTCGCTTGTTCTTGACAAGCCAAGAGGATTCCTAAAATCAAAAAAATAGGGCTAAATCGAAAGAAAAGGATAGTTTTCATTAGTTTTTTAAAATATTTTACAAATTTCACTTAAAAATTCATAAAATGGTGGTGAATACTTACAGCATGTTTAAAAATTATTTTTGGTATTTATTCGATTTAAGACTTTTAGCAGAGCTTATTTACTTTCGCAACCTTTGGCGGCGTGCTTTTTAAATAAATTAAACCAAACAGAAGTTCATTCATGAGCTTATTCCACCCAAAATATCTTATCTGCCTTGGCATCCATTCATTGGAGAAAAAGGAAATAAGTCCCTCAAGAAATGAGGGACTTATTTATTATAATTGTTCGTCGTCGTCAGCTGGCTTGGCTGTTGGCGGCGTATATTTTTGAGTAGAATCTATATAATTTCCTTCTCCTGCCGTGAAAATACAATCCCCAGAGATAGATAAAGTACTTGGTTTCAAGAAATTTCCTTTTTTGTATTCCAATGATTTATCGGCATAAACTCTTTGGAAAAATCCGCCCCAAGTAGGCATGGACAACCTCGCTCCTTGACCTAGATTAATGTCTCTAAAGTGAATCGTCGGGTCATCGCCCCCTGTCCAGCCTCCTGCCACCAAGGATGGCGTAATTCCCATAAACCAACCATCAGAGAAATTGGAAGTTGTACCCGTTTTGGCAGCCACTTCGTTTCCATCCAACACACCATATCTCGACAATCCGACTGCTGTACCTCCCGCCATCGTTGCTCCACGCATCAAATGAATCATTTTATAGGCAGTTTCTTGACTAATCACCTCTTTGCTATCCGAGAAATACTCTTTGATAAGCTCACCATTTTTATCTTCTATCCTCGTTACGAAAAGCGGTTCGGTATATTTTCCTTGATTGGCAAAAACACAATAACCCGCCATTAATTCGTACAAAGAAACATCCCCAATACCCAAGCAAATCGCAGGTACTTCTGGCAATTCGCTTTTTATACCCAAACGATGAGCATATTTGATTACATTATTTGCCTTAAATTTATCAATCAAATAAGCACTTACTGTATTGATGGATTGACCAAGAGCCTGACGAAGTGTCAGAGAACGCATAGAATATTTTCCATCAGAGTTTTTAGGAGTCCAGCTACCGCCAGGTATATCGATTGTAATAGGCTGATCGACCACTTGCTCACAAGTAGAAAATCCATTATCAATGGCAGTTACATAAACAAAAGGCTTGAAAGTAGAGCCGGGTTGGCGTTTCCCTTGAAAGACATGGTCGTACTTAAAATACTTGTAATTTATCCCACCAACCCACGCTTTGATATGACCATTGCGAGGGTCCATCGCCAAAAAGCTCGAATGTAGAAAATATTTATAATGACGAATAGAATCCATAGGCGACATCAGCGTGTCACGTTCGCCATTCCAAGTAAAGACACGCATTTTGGTCGGACGATTCATTTCTTTCCAAACTTTATCCGTATCATCCTCATATATTTCTTTTAATTCACGGAATCTTGACGAGTTTTTAGCAATATTTTCAATAAAATTAGGAATTTCTACATACCTCCCTTCTTTTGATTTGGACTCCAAGACCCATGGCCTCCCCTTTCCTTTCCAGTGGGCATAGAATTTCTTTTGTTGGTCTTTCATATTCTCTTTCAGAGCTTCCTCGGCGTAAGTCTGCATGTGAGAATCGATGGTAGTATAAATTTTAAAACCTTTGGTATAAATATCATTTTCTGTATATCCTTCTTTGACCAATTCTGCTTTCAGCCAATCTTTCAGAAACTGTCTAAAATAAGGAGCTAAACCCGAATTATGGCTTTCAGGAGAGTATTTCAATACGATTGGTTTTTTCTTCAGTTGCTCACTTTGCTCCATTGACAGCTTATTGTATTTCACCATTTGGTCGAAGACAATATTTCGTCGTGTTTGAGAGGCAACTGGATGAAACTTAGGATTAAACCTCGAAGGATTCTGAATCATTCCAACCAAAACAGCCGATTCTTCCAAGGAAAGTTCGCTGGGTTCTTTTTTGAAATACGTTTTTGCCGCAGACTTAATACCAAATGCCCCACTACTAAACTCAATCGTATTGAGGTATTTTTCCATGATTTCCTGCTTGGTATAACGTCTTTCGAGCTTAATAGCCGTAATCCATTCTTTGGTTTTGATGAGCAATTGTTTGAAACCAGGGATACTATACAAAGGGCCTTTATAATAATCCGTTTCACGCAATTTGAATAAATTTTTGGCTAATTGTTGGGAAATTGTACTTCCTCCGCCCTTTCTTTGCCCAGTAAATACCCCGAAAATTGCCCTCAAAGTACTTCTAGCATCAATACCAGAATGTACCGTAAATCTGACATCCTCCGTGGCAACCAATGCATTCACGACATTCGGAGAAAGCTGATTGAATTCAATAGGGCTTCTATTTTCATAGAAGAACTTCCCAATCACTTTTCCATCCGATGAAATAATTTCAGAAGCAACATCGCTTTGAGGATTATCAATTTCCTCCAAGCTCGGCATTTTACCAAAAAGCCAAAAAATATTAAAATTTACAGCTACCAAGTAAATCAAAAAAGCAATAATACCGACTTTTGTCCATCTCCATATCATTCGGATGATGCCTTTATACTTACCATCTGCCAGTTCAGGGGAATACAAATTCATTTTGAATATATTTTATTGATAAAATGTATCTATTTTTTAGCTAAATTAAACTGATTTCTTTCTTGACGAAAAACATACACTTAAACTTCTTCGGCAATAAGATATTCATCTTTTTTGAAATTTTGCTTCACAAATAATTCTCCGATAAATCCTGATAAAAATAATTGTGACCCTATTAATATTGCTACCAAAGCCAAGAAAAACAACGGGTTGTCTGTTACATTTCGATAACGAAGACCTTGGTTGATATTGTATAATTTTTCAAAAAGTAAATACATTGCCAACAAACTTCCAATAAGAAACGATAGCACCCCCATCGTCCCGAAAAAGTGCATTGGTCTTCTGCCAAATTTATTCACAAATGCAACAGTCAATAAATCTAAAAAACCAAAGACGAATCTCTCCAACCCAAATTTAGTTGTACCATATTTTCGGGCTTGATGTTGTACTACTTTTTCGCCTATTTTTTTAAATCCATTCCATTTGGCAATAATAGGGATATTTCGGTGCATTTCACCATAAATCGTGATACTTTTTACGACCCTAGCCTGATAGGCTTTCAATCCGCAATTGAAATCATGTAATTGTACCCCAGAAACCCAACGAGAAACACCATTGAAGAGCTTCGTAGGCAATGTTTTTGTGAGGGGGTCATAGCGTTTCTTCTTCCAACCCGAAACCAAATCATAGCCTTCTTGTGTTATCATTCGATAAAGCTCTGGAATTTCGTCGGGGCTATCCTGTAAATCAGCATCCATCGTGATGACCACCGAACCTTGGGTATGAATAAAGGCTGTTTGCAATGCCGCAGTTTTGCCATAATTCCTAATAAATTTGAATCCCCTGACTGCATTATTTTTAAGTGATAATTGCCGAATCACCTCCCAAGAATTATCAGTGCTTCCGTCGTCAACCAAGACAATTTCATAGCTGAATCGATTGGCTATCATCACTCTTTCTATCCAATCATGCAATTCTGGCAATGATTCTGCTTCATTATACAAGGGAATAACCACGGAAATTTGTTTTGTTTCGTTCATATTTTCAGGAAAGTTTTGATACTTTCGATTAAAATATCAGATAAAAATCTTTTAATAATTTTCTAAATTCAGCTGTGTAAGTTTTGTTGTCTTTTTCATGAATAATAAAAAAATCTTCCGAGGTTTCTTTTATTTTTTCTCCAGAAAAAATAGCAATCACTCTCATGATTGGTTTACTATCGCTGTGTTTTATCAACACTTTTTTTGACAAATATAATTCTTTTTTTTCTGCAATTTGAATCAATTTTTCAAGTTCTACGGGTGGTAGCAAGACATAAAATTCTCCATGATGCCCTAATAATCGAATAACCGCTTCGATTAGCTCTTCAAAGTTCAAACTTTCATCATGCAAAGCCTTATTGGTTTGGGTATCTGACGATTTCAATGAATTTTGATAAAAAGGCGGATTTGAAATAATTAATTCATACTTTTTGGCAGGCTCAAATGTCTGTATCGCTTGGTGAAAAACCTGTATTTGTGCTTTAAATGGACTGTTTTGAACGTTCAGGAAGGCTTGTTGAGCCGCAGCTTCATCTATCTCTACGGCATCTATTTCTATCGAACAACGTTGTGCCAACATCAAAGCTAAAAGCCCAGTCCCCGTTCCTATATCCAAGATTGAGCGATGACAAGAAACATCGATGAATGCCCCAAAAATACAAGCATCGGTGCAAACCTTCATAGCAGTTTTATCTTGATGAATCACAAATTGCTTGAATGTAAATGAATTTTTTGACATTGAAAGCTTAATAATTTTCTATTTTCTACCAAAATCAGCCGGATTTTCTCCCCAGTAATCGGTTTCCCACTTCAAAATTTTATTTGTATATTGATTTTCTTGAAGCCACTTCACCGCCCTCTCGAGCAGTTCAAAAACTTCAACATTTTTACTTGTTTCTTCTAATTTTGTATTTGCTTTTTTATTTCTAACCCAGCTTATAGCAGTTTTTGAGTCTGAATAAATGGGTAAATTTGAGTTTACTTTCTTTAGATATGCCAAAGCATGTACAATTGCCAAAAACTCTCCAATATTATTGGTAGCATCTGGAAAAGGCCCTTTATGAAATATTCTCTCCTTGGTTTTTAGGTAAAATCCTTGGTATTCCATGTCTTTTTGTACCGAATTCCAGGCAGCATCTACCACGATAGAGTCTAAGATTGGGGGAGGAAAAGCACCTTTGGCAATTTTTGCTTGTTTGGGTTCATTTTTTTGAATAAACTTCCAATAATTATCTGTCAATGCTTTTTCTGCTTCTTCTTTGGTATCAAATCCTTTATATTTTGCTCCGGCAATGCCTTCTACTTGTGCTTTACACTCCTCCCAAGTGTTGAATACGCCGGTAGTATGCCCTTCCCAAACGGTATAAAATTTTTGTTTCTTTGCCATGATACAAAATTGCAGTTTTTATATGACATTACAAATTTTCTTTTGAAGCATCTTCAAACAAAAATGCCCTCCCCAAATGGATGGAGAAGGCGATAGGGTTTGATTATTTATAGACGGCGAAATTATTCCAAAACCACGCTGACATCAGTCAAAGAAAGGCTCCAAGCATCTGCCACACCCTTATAGACTATTTTTCCAGCGACGACGTTTAGTCCTTTTCTTAGTTCTATATTTTCGACACAAGCTTTTTTCCAACCTTTGTTTGCCAATTCAATCGCATAAGGCAAGGTTGCATTGGTCAATGCCAAAGTCGAAGTATAAGGCACTGCTCCAGGCATATTTGCCACACAATAATGGACAATATCCTCCACCACAAATGTCGGGTTTTCGTGGGTAGTTGGGGTACATGTCTCGATACAACCACCCTGGTCAACGGCAACATCGACCACAACAGTACCTGGTTTCATGGTAGTAAGCATTTGTTTCGTAATGAGATGTGGGGCTTTTGCACCCGGAATCAGTACTGCTCCTATGACCAAGTCCGCCTCAGCGATTGCCTCTAAAATATTATAGTGATTCGACATCATGGTGGTCAC
>CAYUFZ010000168.1:4306-6135 GCA_964444025.1 uncultured Emticicia sp. | reverse complement strand
TAATTATACATTCCTCTTTCAGCAGGGAAATAAGCGACATCTAAAATATTTTGAGGCATAGCCGAATTGTATGCGGCGAGTGTTTTTCCTGGAAAAATCTGATTTGGCGTGAATGCTCTTTCGTATAAATTATTTGATGCTTCTGCAACTACATTGGGAGGGAGTGCTACATTTCCACCAAAACCGCCATCAAAGTAAGTACTTTGATCGATGGTATAGACCGAAATTTTAGCACGTTTATAGTTATATTCATAATTGGTAGAATTATTTCTAAACTCCTCAGGTGTTGCAGCAGGTCGCCATTTGCTTGGCTGACGGGTCAAATCATTGATATTCCTAACCGCCTCAAAATCATCAATCATGGCACTTCCATTGATACGACTATTATTTACGGCAGGTAATAGCTTGGCATATTCTGCGGTCAATTGTATCGAAGAAAGTTCTTTGGTCTGCAACAAAGGAAGAGCATCGAGCATTTTCGTCAAGAATCTTGAATCTTTACGCAAATTCAAATCCAATCCCAAAATTTTATTATTCACAGGCTCTTGCCCGATAGCCACCCTTGTTAGGAACCCTGGCGTACTTTCGCTCAACGACATTGCTGTTGCTCCCAAATGTATGTCTTTACTTAAATTATAATCCAAGCGAGTACCCAACATAATTCTGCGTTGTGTATTGAACAAATCTGGTTTTTCCCACTCAATTCTTATCTGTCGAGCAGAATTTAAGATACTTTGGTTGGTAATTTTGATTTTACCCAATTGAGGTTCTATTAAATAATCTGCACCTTCTCGCAATTGTACGCCCCCTGCAAAAATCCTTACGGACTGTCCTGAAGCTCCAAGTGGCAACATGATTTCAGATGAATTGCTGGCTTGTAAGCTTCCTCTGATAAAAAATTTATTTTTTGTCGTAACTTGCTGGGCATCGGTTAATGTACTGGTATAAAGCTCATTGAATACATATTTATCTTTGAGCATTTGCTCATCGATGTCAAACTTGTTTTCCAAATGCGAGCCAAAAGGTTCAAGTACCGGGAATATCATTTTACCCATTTTGGTATCAATTGTCAAATCTTCGACGAAATCAAAATTCCCATCTCCATTAGGCAACTGCGGGTCATTGTTTGGATTTAATCTATCCAAATTCATTACCCGAATCAAAGGTACATTTTGTAATTTTTTACCTTCTTGTAAATTTGGATTGTCTATACCAGTTTTGTCATCTTTATAAATAATTCTGAGCTGAAACCCTTGCTTTCCTACCCCTGGAACACCCAAAGAATAGATATTTTTCATCATCAGATTCCACAAGGGATTCACGATGGTTTTTCCTGGATTCTCAGGGTCAGAAATTTTAATTTTGTTCCGTATCGTCGAGGATTTGATTAATTTTAGCATAATTACCTCATCTTCCCTCCGAGAGGCATAATCTTCTGTCAACTCCCCTACTTTATAGGTTTGCCCTTGATAAGTATATTCGTAAGCAACAGCCAAAACCTCATCATTTCGCAGTGGTGCAACCAAAGATATATAACCCAATTCAGGATTAAATTTATACTCTCGTTCTGTCAATCGCTTGGCACCACGTAATATTTCATAGTCATTTCCTTTTCGTAGTCCCAATGAATTTAGGATATTCGTCGATTCATCGACTTTTCTGAAAGCATCATTTTGGAATAATTTTCCATATAAGTCATTCGCTTTATTATCAATGGGCTTGATATATTTACCCGTCGTTCGGTCTTTGACATCGCCAATGTCGGAAAATGCAGCCAAATTCCGCATTGATTCATAGCTATTAGTCCGATTAGTGACATAGACTTCCAA
>CAYUFZ010000168.1:0-4296 GCA_964444025.1 uncultured Emticicia sp. | reverse complement strand
TTTTAATGATTTTTCGTAATTATCTCTAAAAAATTGACCTAAAAAAAAGTGTTTATTTTCTTCATAATTGTCACATCGAATTTCAAATGTACGGTTTTGCAGGCCACCATTCAGAACAATCGATTCTGTTCGGGATCGTTGCTGTGCCACCACTGCTGTGACATCTAATTTGCCGAATCTCATGGCAGCCTTCACCCCCATCAAATTCTGAACACCCGGAATTAACTGGCTTCTAACGGGCATACTGATATTTCCTGCCTCTAATTTTTGTAAAATATCCTCTGGTTGATTTTTGAAATTTAGTTTGAGCTGATTTTCAAAATTAAAGGCGGCTTTGGTATCCAAATTGGTTAAAACACCTAATTTGTCACCTATTTTTCCATTGAAATTAATATTTATTTGTTCATTGAAATCGAATGTTGTTCTCCGACGATAAATTAATAGTGTGGCGGGGTCATTCCGGAATTGATTCAAAACTTTGAAATCTAGTGTCACAAATCCATTCGGCTTTAAATCGGGGATACTTCCACCAAAAATCCTATCCACTACACCATTTTTTTCGATGAGTGGTCTCAAGCCTCTTCCGCTGATGGCACTTTTTCCATCTTGCAGATTTTCTATATCTCGCATCAAACTTTGCCGAACCTTGCTATTTTGAATACTATTATATTCTTGAAAAGAAAGTGACTGTGGATAACGCAACTCTAGTTTATCGGAAGCTTTTTCGGAGATGGAAACTTGCTTATCGTTTGGCGAAACAATAATTTGCGATTTGGACTTGGCATCTTTCAGATAAAACGGAGATTGAGGTATTTTGGCTGCAAAACTATTCAAAACCCTATCTTGCCAACGAAATCCAGGTTTGCTGCTGGTTTTCACGACAACCGTGTCTTTCTGCTCGGTATCCGTTGCAACTACCTTTTGAACAGTTGCCTTATTTTTATTAGTTTCATTTTTTTTGTTTTGGGCAATCAAATCTTCAGAAATAAAGCCCAAAAATACCATTATGAAAAAATTATATCTATCTATTTTTAATAGCTGTTTTAACATACAATGTGATTTTCATTAAGACAATAATCTTACAACGACCAAAACCTTGCCAATCGTTTAAAATTTCAGAAAAAAAGGGTATTTTTATTAAAAAAATTAAATTATTTTAAAGAAAGCTTGATGAGTTGTTCTACGGAAAGATTATTCCCCTCTCTTCTGATGATGGCATCGACACTTTTTTCAGCTGCTGTACGAGGAATACCCAACATCACCAATGCTGCAATGGCTTCATTTTTAGAATTATTTCCCAAACTTTGACCTTGGCTCAGGCTTGGGCTAGTAGCATTGGAGTCCTTTTTAAGTTTATCTTTCAATTCGATAATAGCCCTTTGAGCAGTTTTCAGCCCAATCCCCTTGATACTTTGGATAGTCTTTAAATCTTCGGTAATCAAAGCGTGTTTAATTTCACCAGAAGATAATGACGAAAGCATCACCAAAGCAATACTCGGACCAATACCCGAAACAGAAGTCAAATCTTCGAACAATATCTTTTCATCCATTGAAGAAAACCCAAACAAAGTATGAGAGTCCTCCCTTACAATCAGCAAAGTAAATAACTTACATCGCTCACCCATTTCTTGAAGAGCGGCATACGTCTGAAGCGATATTCTTACTTGATATCCTACTCCATTTACATCAATAATAACATAAGATGGCTCTTTATAGGCTAATTTTCCATCGAGATAAGCGAACATATAAATTTATTTTAGGATAAAAATCACTCAAGTTTCAAACGCAAACCTGCACTGATTTGTGGATTAATAAAAAAAGGCTGTTTCATCAATTCGACATATAAACCCGAATCAAAAAAGACAAACATTGGCTGGTTAGGGACTTTTAGCTCAACTCCCGCTGTTCCTGCCCCACCAATCGAAAGTTGTTTGACATGATCCACACTCTGTCCCTTTAATTTGTCCAGATAATTACTTCTATTGTTGATTTGCCCACCAAATCCATAATATAAATAGGCCCAATCCAAATTAAATATTTCTTTGCGATACAAATATATTCCTTGAATCATCAAACCGGCCGTTTTATAAGCACCATTGCCATAACTTCGATTTTTATTGTATAAAAAACCGTATGTTCCAACATTGACATCAAAGGCCCTCTCCCCGTCTTTGAAAGTTTTTCGTAGATTCAAGCCCAAAGGCTCACCCACACGAAAACCCAAATAAACATCTTTCGTAAGCTGAGCATGCGAGGTATATATGACTAAAAAAAATAAAAAGAATAACAAAAATGTTGGTTTGATTTTCATAAGAATATTAATGATGACTTAATTTGTTGGGAAAAACTATTTACTGAATCAATTCGCAATTGGTTAAAATATAATTTAGTTCATTTATATCATCCGCATTTAATTTCAATACGCCCTTGATTGTCAGACGATCATCTGTATTAAATCGCTTGGTTGCTTTTTTGAATTTGATTTGTACCACAGACTCTGGCCCAGCACCACCACAGAAAAAGCAAGAACTATAAGGATTCGCCGATAAAACATAGACATTCGCATCCACATCTACCGGAATCATATAGCCTGTCAATATCACTTCTTTATCTTTCACGGCAGTAACTTTAGCACCGAAAGTTGGATATAAAACAAACATCGACTCTTCGGCACTCCATTTTTTCTTGAAAGTAACATCCCTCAAGGTCTCCCATGTAATTTTGACCGGTTCATTGGTGAACGAAAAAATACCCAAAGATAGTATGCCAATAATTAAAGTTTTTACTAAAGTTTTCATTGTGATGATAAATTAGATGGTTGTTAAAATCCGAATAAGATTTAATTTTATTCTTCTGCTAAGGTTTTTGAAATATTGATTCGATAAATATCTAAAGAAGGAATGGCCGCTGCCAAAGCCCCAATGAATACAGCCCCTAATAAAAGATAAAAATCGCCTATTTGCAAGCTTAATTGACTTAAATCCAAATGAAACTTAGTGTTGAGTTGATTTCCGATGAGGTAAATGCCAATTCTGCTCAGCAATATCCCCATAATATACCCAATCAATGATAGCAGAATACCCTCCGAAAGCAACATCAAAAAGAGCTTCGTTCGGCTCGCCCCCATCGACAACATCAGAGCCATTTCGTATTTACGTTCTTTTAATGAATTATATAAGGATACAAAGACACTGATGCCCGAAATAAGCATAATCAACACCGATAAAAATGCAAGACCACTGATGCCAATGCCCAACAACTCAAAAAGTCGATTAATTTCGATGGCAGGAACTGCCGCTTGCAATTTTGAATTTTGATTGATATTTCGGGGAATGGTCATCATTCCTATCGGAGAACGAAACTTAATCAACGCTGAGGTTATTTCTTGTTTTTTGTTTGAATCAGATAAAGCCTCATGCCCTTCATGAATCGACCAAACACTTGGAATCGAGCAAAGGATAAGGTTATCAATCACAGAATTATTGTATTTTAAGACTCCCGAGACATGGTATTGTTTTTCGGCATGTTTTTCTCCTGCTGCATCTAAGCCATGCGAACTTTCAAAAAAATCGCCTACTTTTAATCCTTTTTGTAATGCTACCTGATTGCCCACAACAACTTCCAAATTATTCTTAAACATCTTTCCCGATGCAAACTCTCCCTGAAAGTGTTCAATATATTTTTGGTTAGTTCCGACTATTCTAAACCCTCCATAATTATCACCCATTGCTAAAGGTATCATCCATTTTATCAAAGGATTCGTGGCTATGGCTTGTACATCTTCTAAATATACATTCCCCGTTGGGCTGTCTAATTGATAAATCGCCGACAAAATCAATTGTAAAGGACTTCCTTTCGCCCCTATAACCAAATCAATGCCACTGATACTCTTACTAAATTTTTCTTGTAGCTGAGTGCCCAAGAGCGACATCAACGAAATCATGCCAATCCCTAAGGTCATCAATAAAATACACAAAAAACTACTCATTTTCTTGTGTAATATATTCTTTCGAGTGATTTTAAATAACATGAAAAGGTGTTTGTTGTAGTTGAACAATATTTTGATTTGATTTTTTTAATCTTTGGTCATGGGTTACAATAATCAGTGCCGCTCCAATTTTCTGAGCTTGTTGCTCTAATAAAACATGCACTTTTTCGCAATTTTCATCATCGAGATTGGAAGTTGGCTCGTCTGCCAAAATGAGCTTTGGTCGATTCATCAATGCCCTTACAATACCAACTCTTTGTTGCTCTCCACCACTCAAATTCATTATATTTTTATGCAAAAGCCCCTCT
>CAYUFZ010000167.1:0-6144 GCA_964444025.1 uncultured Emticicia sp. | reverse complement strand
AAATTATGAATACATTGCCTATTTTTCCACTAAATTTAGTGGTTTTTCCACATGAAAATCTAAACCTACACATTTTTGAACCAAGGTATCGACAGCTCGTCAACGAAAGTCTTGAAACAGGAATCACCTTTGGGATTCCTTCGGTGCTGAATGGTAAATTGCTAAATTTTGGAACAGAAGTAGAAATCAGGGAGCTATCCAAAAGATACGAAGATGGAAGAATGGATATTAAAACGAAGGGGAAAAGAATCTTTCGCATCATTGATGTAAAAAATCCATTGGAAGGTAAATTATATGCTTCGGCCCAAGTTGTTTTTCTGGAGCATGACACAACAAGTACTTTTGTCAATCCCAAATTGGTAGAGATGGTGTCGCAGTTGTATCAATTGCTTCAAGTAAATAAAGATTTTATGCCACAAGCCTCAATGCCTTTTAGTTATCAAATTGCTCATACGATTGGAATTTCACTTAAAAATGAATTTGAGCTGCTGATGATTGAAAAGGAAGAAAAACGCCAAGAAAGGCTCATCCAGCATTTAGAAAAAATTATCGAAGTCACGGTAGAAATAGAGCGAACCAAAGAGAGAATCGCTATGAATGGTCATTTTAAAGAATTTGACCCTTTGAATTTTTAAATAAAAAATGCAATCTTTGATTTATTTAAGATTGCATTTTTTATTTAGACCCCATTTTATTCAGCAAATTAAAATTTTCTATGAAATCAAAATTATTATCGCTCATCATTTTACTTGCGTGGCAGGTATCGAATGCACAACAGCTCAGTGTTGAAAAAATAATGCAAGACCAATCCAAATGGATAGGAGCTTCCCCCTCAAATGTTTTTTGGTCTGAGGATTCAAAAACGATTTATTTTTCGTGGAATCCCGATAAAAACAAAGGGGATTCTTTGTATAAATGTAGCATTTATGACAAAAAGCCACAGAAGGTTTCGCCTCAAGAAAGACGAAAATTACCCAATCCCAATGGGGTCTATTCGTCCGATAAACAAAAAAAGGTATATGAGAAATTTGGAGATATTTTTTTGATTTACCCGAAAACTGCTCAAATCAGACAATTAACCAACACGATTGAAAAAGAATCCAATCCGTATTTTAGCGGAGATGAAACGGCTGTTGTTTTTACCAAAAACAACAATCTTTTTGCCTTAGATATACAAGAGGGGAGTATCAAGCAACTGACAAATTTTGTTGCCGGAGCCAAGAAACCAGATGCTAAACCCAACGAGCAAGAAAAATGGCTAAAAGCAGACCAATTGGCGATGTTTGATATTCTGAAAGAAAGAAAAGATAAAAAAGAGGAGGCAGAAAAACTGGCTAAACAAGAGCAACCAAAACGGGTAAAAGATATTTATTTAGACGATAAGTCAATAGACCAAATACAAATCAGCCCTAATTTACAGTTCATCACTTATCGATTATCAACACCCATAAAAACCGCCAAAAATACGCTTGTTCCGTCTTACGTAACAGAGTCAGGATTTACGGAGGACATTCCCTCTCGCACAAAAGTAGGTGCTCCAATGGCAAATTATGAGAATTTTATCTATGATGCCAAAAGAGACAGTGTTTATCAGATGAATACCGCTGATATTTCAGGCTTGTACGATGTGCCATCGTTTCGCAAAGACTATGGAAAAGATTCATTAAGTAAAAAAGCTCAGGCAAGAAAATTAATTATATCAACCCCGATTTGGTCGCCTAATGGGACGCATGCCATTGTAAATATTCGCTCTTTGGATAATAAAGATAGATGGATTATGTCGCTTGATGCTTTTAGTGGGAAATTAAAATTAGTTGACAGACAGCACGACGATGCTTGGATTGGAGGGCCAGGAATTGGATACAATTTTAGCTCGGGTACATTGGCATGGCTAAATGATTCTCAGATATATTTCCAATCGGAAGCTGACGGTTTTTCTCATTTATATGTAGCTAATGTTCTGACTGGCGAGAAAAAGCAATTGACGAAAGGGAAATTTGAGGTTCAACAAGTGCAATTATCTCAAAATAAACAGTTTTTTTATTTAACCACCAATGAAGAACATCCCGGGCAACAGCATTTATATCGAATGTCTGTGGAGGGAGGCGAACGTCAAAAACTGACACAAATGGTCGGTGCAAACGAAGCAACCTTATCTCCCGACGAAAACCACATTGCTCTTCGTCACTCGTATATCAATAAACCTTGGGAGCTTTATTGGCAAAGCAATACGCAAGCTGCTCAGGCAGAACAAATGACACATTCGCTTACGGATGAATTTAAAGCATACCCTTGGAAAGAAGCGAAAGTAATAGCTTTCAAAGCAAGAGATGGGGTAGAGGTTTTTGCACGCATTTATGAGCCAAAAGCCAAAATCAAAAACAAAAAAGCAGTGATTTTTGTGCATGGGGCAGGGTATTTGCAAAATGCACATTATTGGTGGAGTAACTATTCGAGAGAGTATATGTTTCATAATCTATTAGTCGATAAAGGTTATACTGTTTTGGATATTGATTATCGGGCAAGTGCTGGATATGGCAGAGATTGTCGAACGGGAATATACCGATTTATGGGTGGGAAAGATTTAGAAGATAATGTGGACGGTGCAAAATTACTTGTCGAAAAATATGGCATAAATCCTAAAAAAATAGGTATCTACGGAGGGTCTTATGGAGGATTCATTACTCTGATGGCAATGTTTACGACTCCAGATGTTTTTGCTGCTGGTGCTGCTTTGCGTCCGGTGACCGACTGGGCTGCCTATAATCATGGATATACTGCCAATATTTTGAATGAACCACAAACCGATAGTATAGCTTACCGAAAAAGTTCTCCGATTTATCATGCAGCAGGCTTGAAAGGGCATTTGTTGATTTGCCATGGAATGGTAGATGTAAATGTACATATTCAGGATTCGTATCGATTGGTACAACGATTGATAGAGTTGAAAAAGGAAAATTGGGAAATGGCAAGCTATCCGATGGAAGACCATGGTTTTGTAGAGCCAACTTCTTGGATGGATGAGTATAAAAGGATTTTGAAGCTTTTTGAGGAAAGATTGTGAAAAATGCCGAGCTATCGACTTAAATCTTTTTAAAAATTAAAATTCACTTCATTCTATTCAAAAATCAGTGTTATTTTGTAAGATTATTAAAATTGAATTCAAGTGAAACTTTGGCAAAAAGATACTGGTAAAAGTGCTTCTGATAAAGAAGCCGCTCTTAGAATTGAGAAATTTACGGTTGGGAATGATCGTGAAATGGATTTATACCTTGCTCAATTCGATGTGCTTGGGTCGATGGCTCATGCAATTATGCTCGAAACAATTGGTCTATTGGAGAAAGGAGAATTGGCCGATTTATTGAAAGAATGTCGGAATATCTTTGATGAAATTCAGCTGGGAAATTTTACAATAGATGAAAATATCGAAGATGTACATTCTCAGGTAGAATGGATGCTTACGCAGAAATTAGGCGATGTTGGAAAGAAAATACACAGTGGACGCTCTCGAAACGACCAAGTTTTGGTTGATTTGAAATTGTTTATGCGACACAGACTTCGGGAGATTATCGAGCAAATTGATAATTTATTTAGACTTTTAATTCATCTGAGCGATAAGCATAAGCAAGATTTATTGCCTGGATATACGCATTTACAAATTGCTATGCCCTCTTCTTTTGGTTTATGGTTTGGAGCGTATGCCGAAAGCTTGGCAGATGACACCTTGATTCTTCAATCTGCCTATAAGGTTGTCAATAAAAATCCTCTTGGTTCTGGGGCAGGGTATGGCAGTTCATTTCCTTTAAATAGGACTCTTACGACAGCGTTATTGGGCTTTGATACGCTAAATTTCAATGTGGTTTATGCTCAAATGACTCGAGGAAAGAGTGAATATGTGGTTCTTTCGGCCTTGAGTTCCCTAGCGACTACTTTGTCGAGAATGGCTATGGATATTTGTTTGTATAATTCTCAAAATTTTGGATTTGTAACTTTGCCAGATGCTTTCACTACTGGCAGCAGCATCATGCCACACAAAAAAAATCCAGATGTTGCCGAATTATTGAGAGCCAAAACCAATCGCTTGAAAGGATTGCCGACAGAGTTGGCATTTGTGACAAGCAATTTGCCTAGTGGGTATCACCGAGATATGCAGCTTTTGAAGGAAATACTAATGCCTGCTTTTGATCAAGTGACGGAGTGCCTTGACATTGCTCATTTTATGTTGTCGAATATCGAAGTAAAAAGCAATCTTTTGGCAGATAGCAAGTATGACCCGATTTTTTCGGTAGAGCGGGTGAATGCTTTAGTAATGGAAGGTTTGCCATTTAGAGATGCTTATTTGCAAGTGAAAGATGAAATCTTTTCAGGCGGATACGAAGCTTCTCGGGAGTTGAACCACTCTTTGGAAGGAAGTATCGGAAATTTGTGTAATGAAGCCATTGGGTCTATGATGGACAAGATTATAGAGGAGTTTGATTTTCAGAAAGTGGATGAGGCATTGAATAAATTATTAAATTGGGAAGTATAAAAAAAGGGGCTGTCTGATTTCGGACAGCCCCTTTTTTTATACAGGCAATTTGCTCAATTTCTCCTTCAATTGCCCTATTTCATCTCGGAATCTTGCCGCTTCCAAAAAGTCTAATTCTTTGGCTGCTTTTTCCATTTTTTTCTGCGTTTCGGCAATTAGTTTTTCTAATTGCTTTTTATCCATATAGGCAACTATCGGGTCGGCGGCCACAGAGATATTTTCTGGTTCATAGTAATACATTTTGGTCGTGGCTTTGCTGTCGGCAATGGAAGTTTGCTCCATAATCGCTTCTTTCGATTTGAAGACCGTTTTTGGGGTAATGCCGTTTTCCTCGTTATATTTCATCTGAATTGCTCTTCGTCGATTGGTTTCGTCAATGGCTTTTTCCATCGACCCCGTCATTTTATCGGCATACATCAATACTTTTCCGTTTTCATTTCTGGCAGCTCTACCAATAGTCTGAATCAACGAGCGAATATCTCGCAGAAATCCTTCTTTGTCGGCATCCATAATCGCTACCAAGCTCACTTCTGGCAAATCTAAGCCTTCTCGGAGTAAATTGACCCCCACCAGTACGTCAAAAATTCCTAATCGAAGCTCTCTAAGGATTTCAACCCTATCTAATGTTTTTACTTCGGAGTGTATATATCTGCCCTTAATACCTACCTTATCAAGGTATTTGCTCAATTCTTCTGCCATTCGTTTGGTAAGGGTCGTGATAAGAACCCTTTCTTTGTGTTCGACTCGTATGCTGATTTCTTCCAATAAATCATCGATTTGATTTAAGGTCGGCCTGACTTCTATCTCAGGGTCAAGTAAGCCAGTAGGGCGAATGATTTGCTCCACCACTACGCCATCCGTTAATCTTAATTCATAGTCGGCAGGGGTGGCACTGACAAAGATGGTTTGTCCCGAAATTTCTTCAAATTCTTGAAATTTCAAAGGTCGGTTGTCCATGGCTGAAGGTAAGCGAAAGCCATATTCTACCAAAGATTCTTTGCGTGAACGATCGCCTCCCCACATGGCCCTAATTTGTGGCGTCGAAACGTGACTTTCATCGACAATCAGTAAATAATCTTCTGGAAAGTAGTCTAACAAGCAAAAAGGTCTTTGTCCGGGTTCTCGGTTGTCGAAATATCGGGAATAATTTTCTATTCCCGAGCAATAACCCAATTCTCGCATCATTTCCATATCAAATTCGGTTCGTTCCTGAATTCTTTGGGCTTCTAATACTCTTCCGTCTGACTCAAAATACCTGATTTGCTTTACCATTTCGTCTTGAATTTGATGAATGGCATTGTTCATGACATCTCGCCCAGTCACAAATAGGTTTGCTGGAAAAATCGCAATTTGTTTTTCGGAATGAAGCTTTTTTCCGTTTGTTGGGTCAATTCGTTGGATTTCTTCAATCTCATCGCCAAAAAATATAAATCTGAACGCAAAATCTGCATAGCTTGGATAAACATCAACGGTATCTCCCTTCACTCTAAAAGTGCCTCGGGTAAATTCTACTTCTGTTCGTGAATATAAAATTTCTACCAATCGAAACAAAAATTGGTTTCGGCTGATGATTTGCCCTTCGCCAATTTGTAAAATGCTTCGTTTCATTTCGTTCG
>CAYUFZ010000166.1:5572-6188 GCA_964444025.1 uncultured Emticicia sp. | reverse complement strand
TAAGTAATTTCACCATATTCAACTGAATCGATCCAGTGGCTATATTGGCACAAGGTCGTCGCTTTACCGACAGCGTTAAAATATGCTTCACGTTCAGAATCATTGGCATCAAAGCCCATTTTCGCCCCTCCACATTCATGAATTGCCGCACCTAAGGCAACGCTTTTTTTATAATTCAGTTTAAAAAGCAGACGTTCGTACCATGGTACATTCGGTAATAAATCATACTCCTTAGAAATTCCCAATGGACTAATGGCAAAATCGACTACATATCCATTTTCGGCAACTATTTCTTTTTGGGTCTGAACCTGAGCTTTCAATAAATTTATTTCATTTTCGTACATTTTAATATTGATGTTAGGAATAGGCATACCCCATTTATCTTTTCTGCTCGAATGTAAAGAAACAAAATTTTCTTTGTAAGGCAACATTTCTCCATGTCCCATTAAACCAAAAACCGAGTTCACCCCTTCCGGAACCATCGGTCTTCCGACAATCCCTTGAATATTAAAACCACCCTTGAAAGCAGGGTAATTGTTTGTTTCGAGGTTTTGAAAACGAGGGATATAAATACCGCCATGATTGTCTTTTGGATTGTCTGCATCGACTAGTTCTC
>CAYUFZ010000166.1:0-5562 GCA_964444025.1 uncultured Emticicia sp. | reverse complement strand
ACCGAAATGATTTGGCACTGAACCAAAAATCCATGAAGGTACTTGATCCATAAAGTATTTACCAACTAAGCCGGCAGCATTTCCCAAGCCATTCGGGTGTTTGGCACCTTTTGAGTTAAGCATGACTCGAATCGTTTCTACCGTAGAAGCACAAAGCATCACCACATCAGCCTCTACCGTATATTCTTTCTTTGACTCGGTATCGATGAATGTCACTCCAGTAGCTCTGCCCGTCTTGGAATCAGTATTTACCCTCGAAACCATTGCATTGGCACGAATCTCCAAATTTCCAGTAGCAAGGCCTACCGCCAACGGACTGCTGATACGTTTATGGTTTTTATCTTCTGGAGTAGCTTCTTTTTTTACATATCTCCAAGGCATCACTTTTCGCTCTGGCCATTTGGATTCTATGGTATGTTTGAAATCTTTTTCAGCAGCACTCAAACCGGCAGTTTTGATATATTTTCCATTAGGCACAAAAGGAATATCATCGTTCGCTCCGATAATTCCGAGGAAATCTTCGACTTTTTCGTAATATGGAAGAAGTTCATCGTAAGAAATTGGCCAGTCAAATCCAATCCCTTCGTTTGTTTTCATTCTGAAGGCATAGTCAGACATTCGTAAGGCGACACGCCCCCAAGATAAGAAACGTCCACCCACATTTTTACCCCTTAAAAACAAGAAAAAATCTTCAGACGAAGTATAAGGATGCTCCCAATCATTTACGAATAAAAAAGCTTTGTCTTCAGAATAAAACGAAGCACGTGCTTGTTTGTGATGACCCGTCAGACCAGCTTTAATTCTGGACACAGAGCCTACACTGCTGAATCTTCCACTAGCATTCTGAAATTTTTCTTCGTCCAAATATGGACCAGCCTCTAATACAAGGGTATTCAAACCTTTTTGAGCTAATTCCTTTGCGGCAAATCCACCCGTAGCACCTGAGCCTACCACAATGGCATCGTATTTATTTTTCATAATTATCGTTATTTTATCAATTTTATTAATTGTTGGAAATTTTTGAATAATTCCATTCACCTATTTTCATGATTCAAAACATGGCATGAGGATTGAGAGGTTTCTCGGGAATGGCTTGCAAGACATCCCAATGCTCCACAATTTTTCCATTTTCTAGTCTATAAATATCGGCAACAGCTCCTCCGAGAGCATTGCTGTTCATTCTTGCGTACAGATGAATCACCGCTAAATTTCCATCTACTATTATACGTTTGACATCAAAAATAGCCTCTTGATTAGAAAACTTAGGTTTCAGCATCTCTACCGCAGCTTTTCTGCTATCCAGTATATTAGGATTATGTTGAATATAATTTTCGGATACAAATTCGCTGAATGCTTTTTCTACATTTTTCTGAGAATAAAACATTTCAGCAAAAGCCTCTACAATACTTCTATTGGTTTCGGTCAAATGTGCTGTTTTTTTATTGTTTGCAAATCTGTCTTTTTTCTGTGCAATAAGTGCCAAAGAAAGTAAAAACATTGGAGTAAAAAGAATTGCTTTTTTCATCTTCAAATCAGTTAAATCCTAGAGAATCGTCTAATAATTGATACGCATTTAGCATACTTTTTTCGCCTTCTACTCCCTCGCCCGAATTAAAATGTTCCATCCCAAAAACAAAATCTTTTCCGCTTGCTTGAGCTTTCTCAAAAATATATTTGAATACTTTTTGATGATTAATTTCACCTGTTCCTGGTTCGAATCTTTGCGGCACATCTCCAATTTGAAAATAGCCAATTTCATCCCAAACCAAGTCTATGTTACGTTGCAAATTGCCTTCGTTCTGCTGTAAATGGAACAAATCAAATAATATTTTACAAGCAGGGCTATTTACCGCTTTCGCCAATAAATAACATTGTGCGGAAGTTTTAAGATAGACTTGCGGAGGATAACTCAGGGGTTCGAGCAACATGACCATTCCCTGAAGTTCAAATATTTCAGCGGCTCTTCTAAGTGCCTCAATTACATTGGCTGTTTGTATTTCATAAGGCAACGAAGGGTCTGCTGCATCTGGCACTACCGTTACATATTTTCCGTTAAGTCTCTTACCAACCTCCACCGCTTGACGACATTTATCCAAAAAGATATTTCTAAATTCTTCTTTTCCAGACGTAAAAGCCGCATTGGGAGGCCAATTGACAGGGCCCATCACGAATGTTCCCATTTCCATGTTCAAATCTGCGAGGGTCTTGCCAATTTTAGTCAAATAATCAGGACTTTGTCCAAGCATTCCTATTCCCATAAGATTTGGAATAGATACGCCCGAAAAAGCATTGTCTTCAAAAGCCCTAAACCCAAGGTCGGAGGCGTATTTTATTTGAGTGATAATGTCTGCTCCTGCCGATGCAAAAGTGCCAAAATGAGGAGCATATTTCAGTTTGAATGATTTCATTTTTTAAAAATTATCTGCGTGTATATATGCTTCCAACAAAGCTTTTTCGCCTTCTAGCCCATCAATCGAATTGAAATGCTCCATTCCCAAGATAAAATCTTTGTTAGACGCTTTTGCCTTTTGATAAATATGTTTGAAGATATTTCTATAATTTATTTCTCCTGTGCCAGGCTCACCTCTTCCTGGCTCGTCTCCAATCTGAAAATAGCCAATTTCGTCCCAAACCATATCTATATGATATATCAATCTGCCTTCATTTTTTTGGAGATGATACATATCAAACAAAATTTTACAAGATTCTCGAGCCACAGCTTTACAAATCATATACGCTTGTGCCGAGGTTCTGAGAAAAAGCTCATGATGGTCGGCGAGGGTTTCTATTGCCATGGTTACGCCAATCGGTTCAAAAATATCGCTGGCTTTTCTGAGGGCATCAATGGCATTTGCCGTTTGCATTTCGATAGGCAAAGAGCGGTCGAAGCAATCGAGCGTAATGGTCACAAACTTCGCATTAATTCGTTTGGCAACTTCCACTCCACTTTTACATTTATTAAGAAACTCCTCCAAATATTCAGGTTTGCCAGATGTAACCAATTCGATGGGCGGCCATTTGGTGGGTGTCAATACAAAAGTACCCATTTCCATTCCTCTTTTCGCTAGGGTTTCTCCAATTTTATTGAGCATTTCAGGCGATTGGCTACACATTCCGATACCCATTCGAGTGGAATTAAATTGTACCAAAGGCGACACAAACCCACTGTCTTCTAATGCTTTAAAACCTAAATCTGCTATATAATTTATCTGGTCGATGGGGTCTTTCCCTGCCGAATAATTAAATGAACCGATATGAGGTGCATAATTAAGTTTAAATTGATTTACCATTATTTATTATAGGGTTTGTAAAATTTTCTTCCACAATTGATGCTGTTTTTCTACTTGGTCGAAAGCATCAAACTCATCCGTAAATGCCGAGCCTTCGTATTCCGATGAGATATATCCCTGATAGCCCCCCTTATGAAAAACTTCAAAAATCTTAGGATAATCTATCGAGGGTTCATCTCCATTTTCGTCAAAACCATAAAATTTGCCGTGTACATGCACCACATAAGGCATGATTTCCTGCCAATTTTCGACAAGCTGACGACCATTCATGCTAAACGCCATATTCAAACGTCCAATTTGTGGCGGAGTAGCTCCTAAAGGAATGACTTTTTCTGCTAATTCTCCGAATTTTTGAGGTGTTGGAATATCTTTGTGCCATATTTCTTTCGTCACAGCTATCATTTCATCCGTCACGCCAACAGATTTAAAACTACCCAATAAAGCATCAGGAATCGCCCGCATACATGTTCCCATATCTGGTATAAAACCCAAGACATTCGTTTGTAGGCGTTCGAACATTTCTGCCATTTTTATCACCGAAGGGTGATCGACACTATAAGGCGTATGTAATTCTATCCCCATGATAACCTTTGCTTTTTCGGCAAAAGGTACAAGCTTCTCATATACTTCAGCGGGAGCAGTTGTTTGGCAACGCAAAATTGGAAAGCCTAATTGCTGTGCCGCCAAAATCTGAGGTTTGATGTATTCTACGGTTTCATCAATACTCATTTTGGCATGTCTTTTTATCCCAACATCAATATTGGCATCAAGAGCAACGGGTTCAAATTCATATTTCTCAAGCAGATGCTTCACTTCTTTGATGGTGTCGTCTGAGACAAAGGGAAAACCCCGAAGACTCTGAAAACCAATTATTTCGAGACCCGTTCCCAAATCTCTTTTTCGAGTTTCGGCGATGACATCTTCTAATGTATATTTTCCTGAATTCCATTCATAGGCATAGGAAAAAAGGGAGGTTGCTAATTTCATTTTTTTCGGTTAATTAAATTGACGATTCGCCGTTTTTATCAAAAACTTACAGACATACCAATTTTTTCTTTACTAAACTACTTGCCAACAAGGGACTCGCTTGTGGCCCAACTAAGATATAGGGAATGTATAAATCGAATTTAAACTCGACTTCATAGTTTTTTCCTTTTTCCAATGGAAAAGAGCCCTCCAGTATTCCCCTATCAAGAATAAACAACCATTCTTTGTCTAATTCTGGGAGTTGCTGAAAGGTGTATTCATTGCCATTCACTTTGATTTTGAGAGTTGATTTCTCTATTTCCTTTCCGTCAATCAAGAGATTAAAATCCATGCAAGACAGTGGCAACGAACGATACCAATGCGATTGAAATTTTAGCTGAAAGCCGTTTTCGGTGGCTTCAAGAGCATCCTCTTTTAAAATGTATTTATCTAAAGGCCCCATTTTATTCTAATTGATGATAAAAATGATTTTATTTTTTTATACCACAAATCGCTGATAAACAGCCTATTCGTAAATTTTACTTAGTTCATTATCGATATAATATCTGGATAGAGCCATCGATGCTAATAAGTCTGGCGTACCGTCTGTCTCCACTGTTATCCACCCCTTGAATTGATATTTTTTCAACAAACGATACAATTCCTTAAAATCAAGAACTCCTTCTCCCGGCTCCCAAAACCATCTTGTACCGTCGTCCACAATTTCAATATCTTGGCTATACCTAATCGAATCTGGCAAACTAGGAGTTGCTGTATCCTTCAAATGGAATGTGCATATACGCTCATGATAAGCTTCGTAAAATTCAAGAATGTTTTCACCCAATAAAGCAACTTGGGCTGTATCAAGACAATAATGTACATAGCGAGCATCGGTGAGTTCGAGGTATTCTCGATGATTTTCTTTATTAATTGCCAAAAAAAACTCGTTGTGAATCCCTATTTGTACTCCATTATCGGTAGCGTATTTTCCGATTTCAGTCATTACTTCAGCCGCCGCCTTGATTTGGTCTCGGCTCAAAGGGCCTAAACCATAATAATTATTACAAGGTGCTGTATTTAATTGGCTTCCCCCAAATTCTACCAATAAATCAACGGCTTTTTTCCCTTCTTCGAAAGTCTGTGCATGATGCGTTCTGTCGTGGGCTTTATCAATCAAATGAAACATACCGCTCACTTCCACCCCTCGCTCGGCTGCAAATTCCTTGTATGCCTTCGGAGAACCAAAAAGTGGCAAAAGTTCTGGAAAATCCCATGGAGCTAATTCGATACCCGAAAATCCCAATGC
>CAYUFZ010000165.1:0-6224 GCA_964444025.1 uncultured Emticicia sp. | reverse complement strand
AAAAAATATTTAATAAGCGATTTTACCCATTCTTTTCGATTAGGCCAAGCATTTACACCGTCACTGGATGTATTTAGTCGTAAATTATAAGTAGCGATTTGAAGGGTATTGCTCTTTTTTTGGGCGAAAGACCCGAAAGAAAGAGCAATAAAAAGGGAAATGAATAGAAATTTGTTCATAGTTAAAAAAAATAAATTATTGAGCTGAGATAAAACTTGTTTAAACACATCCACCAAAAACAAAATATCGTCAATTTCGACTAAGAAAAAAAATATTAATACTTGTTCAAAATGAATACAATTCATTTTACAGTGAAAGTTTAAGGAGAATGTGGTATTCCAAAATAAAATATAATTAATTCTAAAATAAATATAAATGTAATAAAAATTTATCTAAATTTAGAAATCAAAACAACAAAAGGAATATACCATGTTTACGACGATACGATTATCCACTTATTTATTATTGTTTCCAATAATATTATTGGCACAAAACACAAATATTCAAAAGGCGAAACCAAGTAAACAACAAATGGCATGGCAACAATTGGAATATTATGCCTTTATACATTTTGGACCAAACGCATTTACGGACAAAGAATGGGGCGATGGAACCGAAAAAGAAGAAATCTTTAATCCAACCGAATTGGATTGTAGGCAATGGGCAAAAATATGTAAAGAATCGGGAATGAAAGGGATAATAATAACCGCCAAGCATCATGATGGCTTTGCCCTTTATCCGAGCAAATATTCAACACATACAGTGAGAGAATCGAAATGGAAAGAAGGAAAAGGAGATATTTTGAAAGAATTATCTGAAGCTTGCAAAGAATATGGACTAAAAATGGGGGTTTATATTTCGCCATGGGACAGAAATCATCCAGCTTATGGCACTCCAGAATACAATCAAGTGTATGTAAAGATGTTGGAAGAAATTTTAACAAATTACGGTGATTTATTTGAAGTATGGTTTGATGGAGCAAATGGTGAAGGACCAAATGGAAAGAAGCAAATCTATGACTTTCCGTTATTTAACAGTGTTGTAAAAAAATATCAGCCCAATGCCTTGATATTTAGTGATGCAGGCCCTGATATTCGTTGGGTAGGCAATGAGAAAGGTTTTGCGGGAGAAACCAACTGGAACACAATAAATGGGAATCAATTATTCCCGGCGTATGACAAACCCGAACATTTAAACATTGGTGATGAAAATGGTACTCATTGGATTCCAGCAGAGTGTGATGTATCGATTAGACCGGGTTGGTTTTATCATAAAAATGAGGATAATAAAGTAAAAAATGCCAATGAATTGATGAATATTTGGAACAAATCTGTTGGGAGAGGCTCGAATTTACTACTAAATTTACCAGTGGATAATCGGGGATTGGTGCATGAAAATGATGTAAAAGCATTGACAGAATTTAAAAAAATGAGAGAATTGTATTTTTCTAATAATTTACTGAAAAATAATTTTTTGAAAAAATTTGATAAAAAAACAAAAGTGATAGAATTAGGCAAACTTACGACATTAAATTGTGCTGTTGTTCAGGAGAAAATAGATATGGGGCAAAATGTTAAGAAGTTTCATTTGGAAGCATTTGTCAATGGAAGCTGGAAAAATATAGCTTCAGCTACTACAATAGGACAAAAAAGAATAGTATATTTTGAAGAAATCAGTACTAATCGCCTGAAAATTGTGATAGATGACGAATTAGAAAGAGCTATGATAGCAAATATTGAGTTGTATAGAGTTCCCCAAAAATAATAACATTGGAGAGCTATTGAGTCAAACTTGATATTTAATTACCTAATCATGTCAAAATTGAATCGTACGAAATTAATAGAAACGCCGTTAGCTCCCTTATCGCCAGGGGAGCTAAATAGGCATCATTTTGGAGATACAGATTGGAATATGAGTTCTGGCAATTATCATCATCTGTTTCATATCAATCGTTTGGAAGATGTGATTAGTAAATTACGATTTCCGATTCCACCGCATCGAAAGACAGTCTATGACTTCTTTTTTTTGACAGAAGGGAGAAGTATCAGAAGTAAAGGTTTACATAAATACGAATTTGGAGAAAATCATTTCTTTTTTTTGCCAGCTTATCAAATTTCGACCCACGAACTTGTTAGTCCTGAAAGTAAAGGTTTTTTTTGTCATTTTAGTTTGGAGCTATTTAGTAAACTTTTTGGTCATTCTAAAATATTGGATGAATTTGAATTTTGGCATTTTTTAGGGAATCCCTTGGTTCAAATTGATGAGATACAGAAAGAGATGGTTCAACATATTTTAGAAAGACTAATCAAAGAGTATGAAAACAATCGTTCATTAAATCTAAATTTAATTGCTTCGTATTTATTTACTTTATTTACTGAACTTAATATTTATAGTCATAAATCGGAGAATAATTCTAAAAATGCCGCTCAAAAAATTACAGAAAAATACAAAAATCTTCTTTCACAATACATTTATCAGACCAATAAAGTATCTGATTATGCAGAAATGCTTTCTATTTCAACAGACCATTTGAATAAATGCGTGAAAGCCACCTTAGGAAAAACATCTCAAGAAATATTAGCAGAAATGGTTATTCTCGAAGCGAAAGTGATGCTGAGACAAACATCGCTTTCTATTAGTGAAATTGCTTTTAAGTTTTCTGAGACTAATCCTAGTGATTTTACAAGATTTTTTCGAATAAAGACTGGCTATTCCCCCAAGGAATTCAGAAAAAATGAACTTTAAAACATATACCCTAATAATCATGCGAACATTACAAAAACATCTATTTTTTCTATTTATTCTATTTGCCCAACTGACGAAAGGACAAATTCAGACAGACTCACTTACGATAGAAAATAATTATCGAAGTTTTCATTATTTACCACCAGCAAAAGCCAATGCTAAATTGATATTTATTTTACATGGTTCGGGTGGAGATGGCAAAGGTATTCGTGAATTTTTTGGTAAACCAACACAAAAAATTGAAGAAGTAGCTTCGAATGAAAATATCTTATTAGTGTTTCCAAATGGATATAAAAGATTTTGGAACGAGTGTAGAAAAACAGCGGATTCGGAAGCAAACCATCAGAATATCAATGAAGAAGCGTTTTTCTCACAAATGATACAATATTTTTATGAAAAATATGCTATTGACGAAAAAAGCGTATTTGTTGTTGGAACGTCGGGAGGAGGACACATGGCGTATAAATTGGCAATGACGATGCCAGAAAAGATAAGAGCAATAACGGCAATTGTAGCGAGTCTGCCGGATGAAACGAATTTTGATTGTGTTGCCAAAGGCATCGCTAAACCAGTAATGATTGTCAATGGCACTGCTGACCCACTGAATAAGTATGAAGGTGGAGAAATAATACTTGCAGGAAATAGAAGCTTAGGTTTGGTACGCTCGACAGAGGCAACATTTGATTATTGGTCAAAATTGGCAGGTTACAAAGGTACTCCTCAAATGCAATTATTGCCTGATACAGACCCCAATGATGGAAAAGTAATTGAAAAATATACTTTTAAATCAAAAGAAAAGCCAGAAGTATCTTTATATAAAGTGATAGGAGGGAAGCATGATTATCCAAATGATATAGATGTTTATTTAGAAGCATTGGAATTTTTCAAGAGAAATTGATAAAATATGAAAACGAAAATAAGCATTTCTCTATTACTTCTTTTAGTAATTTCGGTCTTTATATGGGCTTGGGTAAGTCCAACCGACCATGTAGATTGGGATGATTATTTGGGAGGAGCGGATAGAAATCATTATTCAAAACTTACCCAAATTACACCTGAAAATGTGAAAAATTTAAGGGTTGCATGGACATATAGTACGAGTGATTCAGGTCAAATCCAAGCAAATTCTATAATTATAGATGGAGTATTATACGGAGTGACTCCAACGGTGCAAGTTTTCGCTTTAGATGCTAAAACTGGCAAGGAAATATGGACATTTGGGGAGAAACTAAAACATTGGTCGAGTACAAGTAGGGGAGTTTCTTTTTGGAGAAATAAGTCTGAAAAGAGAATTCTATTTACTTCAGGCCCGACACTTTGGGCATTAGATGCCGAAACAGGGAAGCCAATACCGACGTTTGGAGAGGGTGGAAAAGTAGATTTACATACAGGTTTACCCGAAATAGCAAAGAATAAGTTTGTTATTTCGAACACACCGGGTACTATTTTTGAGAATTTAATAATCATGCCTGTTCGACTTTCGGAGAATAGCGATGCAGCTCCAGGAGATTTAAGGGCATTTGATGTGATTTCAGGTAAATTAATTTGGACTTTTCATACAATCCCCTATCCTGGAGAGTATGGATATGAAACTTTTCCACCGAATGCGTATAAAAATAATGATGTTGGAGGAGGAAATAATTGGGCAGGTATGTCAGTAGATAAAAAAAGAGGCATTCTTTATGTACCTACTGGATCGGCAGCTTTTGATTTTTATGGCGGAAATCGTCACGGAAAAAACTTATTTACGAATAGCCTTCTTGCTTTAGATGCCAAAACAGGTAAGAGGATCTGGCATTATCAATTAACTCATCATGATATTTGGGATAGAGATTTACCTGCACCACCTAATTTGATGACTTTAACCGTGAAAGGAAAGAAAGTGGATGTCGTTGCTCAAGTGACCAAACAAGGATACGTTTTTGTATTTGACAGGCTTACGGGAAAACCAATTTTCCCAATCAAAGAGATGTCTGTTGAGCAGTCCAAATTACAAGGTGAAAAAACTTGGGCAACACAGCCAATACCATTATTGCCTCGTGCTTTTGCAAGACAATCAAATACAATTGATGCGAGCCAAATAAGTCCATTTGCCGAAAATCGAAAGGAATTAATAGATGAATTGAAAAAGCTGAAAACAAGTGTCTATGCACCAGGAAGTTTGGAGGGAACATTGATGCTTCCAGGGTTTGATGGCGGAGCAGAGTGGGGAGGAGCAGCGGCAGACCCAGAGGGTACACTTTATGTAAATGCCAATGAAATGGCATGGGTTTTAAAAATGGTTGAAAACCCTAAGTCTAGTTTGTTAGATAATCTGACGATGGGAGAAAGAGGATATCGTACGAATTGTATCAGCTGTCATGGAGAAGATAGAAAGGGAAATGTAAAAAGTAATTACCCGTCATTGATAAATATCCGTAAAAAATATGGACGGGCAGAGGTACTTCAAATCGTAACGAATGGAAAAGGCATGATGCCTGGGTTCACCACGCTTAGCTCGGAGGAAAAACAAGCAATTATTTCGTTTGTTTTAGAGGAAGAAAAACGAGAAGTAACTTCAAGTAGCTCAAGTACAAAAACAATATTGCCCTATCGAACCACTGGGTATAATAAATTTTTAGACAACAGAGGCTTGCCTGCCATCGCCCCACCTTGGGGAACCCTGACTGCCATCAATCTAAATACTGGTAAGTTTAAGTGGCAAATACCATTAGGATTTGAACCTATTTTAGCAAAAGAAGGAATAACTAATACAGGGGTAGAAAATTATGGAGGGCCTGCAATAACGGCAAGTGGTTTACTGTTTATTGCTGCAACAAAAGATGGGATGTTTCGGGCTTTTGAGAAAAACACAGGTAAATTGCTTTGGGAAACCAAACTACCTGCTGCGGCGTTTGCGACTCCATCTATCTATTCGGTCAATGGAAAGCAATTTGTAGTAGTCGCTTGTGGAGGAACAAAATTGGGTACTGCAAAAGGGAATCAGTATGTTGCGTTTAGTTTACCTTAGAGTATGTTTAAAAAATAAATTTTGTTATTGAGTTATTTTTCAAGTTTTTAACTAGATTTATTTTTAGGAAGACGGCAAATAGTTTGTGTTTTATCTAATTCTTGCAGATGATTTTTAAAAATCATCTGCATTTTTATTTGATTCGATAAAATTGTTTGGGTGAGAATTGTCCTTTATCTTGTAATTGACCAAAATTATAAGATAATGCGAAAGAAATTTACGCCCTTAAGCGAATCCTCCGAAGCAATGTTGCAAATAGCATTTATAACTTTTATAATCAATCGTTTATAATCGCAAAACAATATCTTAGGTATGTCAGTCTTACAAGAAAAGCTCAAAAACTGGGAAATAGACTATAGGAAAATAGTTGATAAACTCAACCAATGGCTTATTGTAAGGGGATATAGGGCATTGTATGAATATTTGAAGGAAGTTGGTCAAAAAACAGGGACTCTCAGAGCGAAGATAT